>CAXTFS010000242.1:0-5555 GCA_964243395.1 uncultured Acidobacteriaceae bacterium
TCGACGCGCTGCGAGTTCTCGACCAGCTGCCACTCAAGCGCCTGAGCGTCGGTGATGTCGACGATACGGGCGGGAAGGGAAAACAGTTCGGCAAGCTGCGCGGCACGAAAGCGCCTCGCTCCCGCGACGATCTCGAATCCTTCGCACTGTGGGCGTACGGTGATGGGCTGAATCAGGCCGTTGGTGCGAATGGATTCGGCTAGTTCGCCCAGCTTGCACTCGTCGAACGTGCGACGGGGGTTGGTGGCGGATTCGCGGATGGTGTCGACGGCGATGTACTGGAATTCGCTGCTGTTCTGCATGGTCTGGCCCTCCTGGGGCATGGTTGTGTTCTGAAGTTGTGGAGCGGCGGCGCTGCCCTACCTCCGCTCCGGGTAGGGAAGGTTTTAGCCGCGCTTGTGCTTCTCTGGGTCGAAGGCTTCGATAAAGCCCTGCTGCCGCAGGTTTCTGTCCCACTGCTCGGCGAAGCGCTGGTGTTGGGTGTGTAGCTGAAATAGGTGGATGTATTGGTGGTTCACCACGTTCCGGCTCCACTCTTCGGCTCCGGCGTAGTCGTTGCGCCAATAGAAGGGAATCAGGTGAACTCCGCCGTACAGGCCCAGCTCGAAACACATCTCTGGGTCGCGCATCAGGTCGCCGTTCTGCTCTCCATAGTGAGCGACCGATAGGGCGGGAAGCCCCATCGGGCCTGACTCGTCGACGGCTTCGATCACAAGCTCCATAAAAGGAGCGTTGTCGATCTTGAGGTACAGGCCGGGGTGCCACCCGCCGGCCTTCTTGAGGATTTCGAGAATGGTCTGCACTAGGCCACCTCCGCAAGTGCTGCGTCGGTGGCGGTGCCTTCGGTTGCGGGGGCCTCGGTCTGGTCGGCTGCAACCTGTTCCGTCTCTATTGCGGACAGAATCAGGGCTGCGGTCCTCTGAATGACTTCCAAGCTCTCGGTGAGGAGTGCGGCGTTGCCGTGGTAAAGCTGGATGTAGTCGGCTGACGCGCGGCCAGCGTCAAGGCCGATGGTCTGCGAAACAACAAAGGCGATTGCCTCGGCTTCCGTCTCGCGTACGGTCTTGGTGGTTGCGGTCCTGCGCTCGGCCTTGTGGAGCATTTCGTGCGCGAGTTCGTGAACAAGGGTGCTGAACTCCTCGGCCGGTTCCTGGCCGGGAAGGATGGCAATCTTGCCGCCGTAGCTCATCCCTAGAGCGGGTGCGATGCTCTCCTTGAACTCAAGCTGGATACCCTGGGCGATGGTGAAGTCGATCAGCCGCTCGCGGTACTCTCCTACTTCGCCCTTGGTGCGCTCGGTGAACTCGGGAAGCGGTGCGCCTTCGGTCTGCGAAACATCGAAGACGTAGACGGCGCGGAATCCGACCAGTACGGGCTGATTCTGCTTGGTGATGTCCTTGTTGGCTTCGGTGTCCTTCTTCTTGCGGGTGCCGATCATCGGGGCAAGGATGCGGATACCCTTCTGGCCCTTCATCACCTTGCGGCCAAGCTGATTCCACGCATACAGCCCTGCGACGCGGGTTGCGTCCGGCTTCTGCCGTGCGATTTCCAGAATGTTCCCAAAGCTGTAGTTATGGAACTTGCCCATTGCGGAGAGGTAGGCGGTGAGGCCTTCGGAGTGTCCTGCCTCCAACTGCTCAATGAGGAGCTTGACGTTATCGGCGATGACTTCGCGGGCGGTCTGGGCCTTGGGTGCGGTGGGAAGGGTGGCGATGTTGCTGGTTTCGTTCTGGGTGGTGGTGGTCGTGGTGTTCATTGTGGGTAGTGCCTCCGTTTTGAATGGCTGTGCTGTGTTTGCTCACAAACACGCCTTGGCCCAGGCCCACGCCTGCAGGGGCGGCAAGTGCAAGCGGTGGGTTCCCTCCCCGGAGTGCAACGGAGGGCGAGCGTAGCGAAGGTCTGCACAAGCGAAGCGCGGAAGATGAGGGTGCCGCTTGCGCGCGCCAGGGACGGAGTCCATCAGGAAGGTCTGGTTTCCTTGCCTTGAGCTCGCTCCGCGAGCAGAAGAGATTGCTTTAGGGGCGCTGCGGGGTGTCCCCGCTAGGAAGGGGAGTCTCTGAGACGGAGCCGGCTCTATCGGATTTGGCTCAGAGCTGGGGAAGGGCGCAGCTCTTCCCCTGGAGTCTGGAAACGTTCTTGAGATTTCTGCACAGCGTGTTTCGCTTTTTGTTCGCTACAATGATCCTGTGTTCGATCCTGACGCCAATTTGCCTAAACCGAATCGCTCGCTGGTCTACTTCGGGGCGTGTCTGATTGCGGGGATGCGCCTCGCCCGGGAAAAACAGGTGA
The DNA here is from genome assembly GCA_964243395.1 of uncultured Acidobacteriaceae bacterium. Taxonomy (GTDB): domain Bacteria; phylum Acidobacteriota; class Terriglobia; order Terriglobales; family Acidobacteriaceae; genus Granulicella. The sequence continues at coordinate 2,290 of CAXTFS010000242.1, forward strand.
ACGTGCGTGTAATTCCGACCGGGGCGGCCATCACTGAATCGGTTGACTTGGCTTATGAGCTCTATAACTGCGTCTTCCGGCGAGTGCCGAGAGCGCTCGACAAGAAGTAGAAGAGGAGGGAAGCGATGCCACGGGTCTACATGCGTTTCGAATGGCTTGCCGGCTGGCGGGTTACTTTCCTCGACGGCGACAAGGTACTTCCGCGAACCCTTCTGTTTCAATCGGAAGAGAAGCTGACCGAAATGGCCGAACGTGGCGGCGCAATGAAGAACCTCTCTGACCGGCAGGGGCTTGAGCATGCCATCCGACTTGGGCGCGGTGGACTGTACCTAGAACTTTCTTACCCGCAGTTCACCACGCTGCAGAGGGGACGGCCGTAAGGCTTGGTAGTAATCCTTGTTTTCCGTGCCCAACATCAGCCAGTTCTCCGTGATCGCGATCCGGTCTAAACCGGTGCGATTGCCGATGGCTAATCCGGTACAATCAGGCATGTTAGCCGGTATGATCAACACTGACACAATTCAGCTCACGCACGAGCTGCAAGCCTTGTTCTCAGAGCTTGATGAGTTCAAGGGCGCCTGGCGAGCCCTGAGCACCATTGCGCCGGAACGGCTCAAAGCCCTGCGGCACGTCGCAACGGTCGAAAGTATCGGGTCGTCCACTCGGATCGAAGGCGCCAAACTGACCGATCGGGAGATCGAGCGGCTACTCGGGAGACTTGAGATCGAGCGATTTGGAAGTCGCGACGAGCAGGAAGTTGCAGGCTATGCCCACGTGATGGAGACGGTGTTTCGGGCTTGGTCGGACATTCCACTTACTGAAAACCACTTCAAACAGCTTCACCGCGACCTTCTGCAATTCAGCGACAAAGACGAACGGCACCGCGGAAACTACAAGACCCTGCGTAATGATGTCGGCGCTTTCGACGCAAATGGCAAGATGGTCGGCATCGTGTTCGAAACAGCCACACCGTTTGATACGCCTCGCCGGATGACGGAGCTTGTCAGTTGGCTGAACGAGGAGCGGGAAGCCCGCCGCCTCCATCCGTTGATCATCGCTGCGGTTTTCGTGGTCGTGTTTCTGGAGATCCATCCCTTTCAGGACGGCAATGGTCGTCTCAGCCGTATTCTTACGACACTGCTTCTCCTGCAGGCAGGCTTCACCTACGTACCCTATTCCTCCCTCGAAAGCGTCGTCGAAGAGAGCAAGGAAGCCTACTATCTGGCACTCCGGCAGACACAGGGTACGATTCGAACTGACACACCGAATTGGCAGCCTTGGCTGCTCTTCTTCCTGCGAGCCTTGCAGCGGCAGAAGCGTCGGCTCGCCACGAAGGTTGAACGTGAAAAGGGTGCTCTCGCATCCTTACCGGAATTAGCGGTGCAGATTCTGGATTACGTGCGAGATCAAGGGCGAGTCACAACCCGCGATATGGTCAGGGAGCATGGCGCAAGTCCAAACACCCTAAAGGCTACCTTTGGCTCGCTAGTCAATCGAGGCTTGTTGGTGCGACATGGAGCAGGTCGTTCCACCTGGTATGGAGTTCCATAAATCGACTCAGAAGCGCGAGCGGCAATCGCACGCTGGTGGCTCCTCACTTGGGCTCTCCTTCACTTCAGGTCTCTGAGATACTTAGCCTATGAACGCAGTTGAGATTGAGGCAGCGGTATCGGATCTTGCAGCAGAGCAATACGATGCTTCAGAGTTCCCCTTTCAGTTTTTGGCTGCTTTCGACAAGAAAGAAACGACGCTCAAACGGCTACGTAAGGGCGACTCCAACAAGAGTGACGTGCCGGGTGGCGTACTGCTACAAGCAAACATCCATCTTGCGGTCTGTCCTCCGGGAGAGACGCGGGGGATGCTGGAGCGGCTGAAGGCAAGCCCAAAGACGGCGGCGGGAAAAGCAAAATTTGTTCTTGTGACCGACGGCATAGTTCTAGAAGCCGAGGACCTAGCTACGGGCGAGACCATCGCGCCTGACTACCCGCGCTTTGCCGAGCACATCGGCTTCTTCCTGCCGCTGGCCGGTATTTCTACTGTCCGCGAAATCAAGGACAACCCCATCGATGTGCGGGCGACCGGTCGACTGAACAAGCTCTACATCGAACTGCTGAAGCAGAACCCGGAGTGGGGCACGGAAGCCCGGCGGCATGACATGAACCACTTCATGGCGCGGATCATCTTCTGTTTCTTCGCGGAAGACACGGACATCTTTCTCAGCCGCGCCCTCTTCACGAACACTATCGAGCAATTCAGCGAGAGCGACGGTAGCAACACGCATCTGGTCATCCAGGCTGCGTTCCGCTCGATGAATACGAAGATCGTCAAGCGCAACCCGGACCACACACCCGGCTACTCCGTCAGCTTCCCCTATGTGAACGGCGGCCTCTTTGCAGGTAGTACAGAGGTGCCGCAGTTCACGCGAATCGCGCGCAGCTACCTGCTGCAGGCGGGCGGCTTGGACTGGCAGCACATTAACCCGGACATCTTCGGCTCCATGATCCAGGCGGTAGCTGACGATGAAGAGCGCGGCGCTTTGGGGATGCACTACACCAGCGTGCCGAACATACTGAAGGTGCTGAACCCGCTCTTCCTCGACGATTTACGCGCTCAGCTCGCTGCGGCTGGCGACAATGGTCGTGCTCTTCTGAACCTGCGCCGTCGCATGAGCCGCATCCGGGTTTTCGACCCCGCCTGCGGGTCGGGGAATTTCCTGGTTATTGCTTACAAGCAAATGCGCATCATCGAGGCAGAGATCAACGTGAAGCGCGGCGAGCCGATGTTGCCGTCCCAGATCTCCAAGAAGAACTTTCGCGGCATCGAGATTCGAGACTTCGCCGCAGAGATAGCGCGCCTGGCGCTGGTCATTGCGGAGTACCAATGCGATGTGTTGCACCGGGGTCCGCTCGCCGCCAAGGCTGAGTTCCTGCCGCTAGATGAGATGAACTGGATCACCTGCGGCAACGCGCTGCGGCTGGACTGGTTGCAGGTCTGTCCACCGGAAGGGGCCAGCGTTAAGCTCCGCTCAGATGACCTATTCCAGACTCCGCTTGAGCAGCCGGAAATTGATTTTGACAATGAAGGTGGCGAGACGTACATCTGCGGAAACCCACCCTATCTAGGATCGAAATGGCAGACCGACGATCAGAAATCCGAGCTGAAGGCCATATTCGGCGATCGTACAACTAGTTGGAAGTCCGTTGATTATGTTGCGGGATGGTTCATGAAGGCTGCTGACTATGGCACTTACAAAAGCACAAATACGC
>CAXTFS010000243.1:0-5534 GCA_964243395.1 uncultured Acidobacteriaceae bacterium
GATGGAGGGTGGCGAACCCAAGGTCATCCCGAACGAAGAGGGTGGACGGACAACGCCGTCGATTGTGGCCTTTACCAAGAATGGCGAACGGCTGGTCGGGCAGGTGGCGAAGCGTCAGGCCATCACCAACCCTGAGAACACGATCTACTCGATTAAGCGCTTTATGGGCCGTCGCCTGAATGAAGTTGGCGACGAGATGAAGATGGTCCCGTACAAGGTCGTCGCCAAGGGCGACAACATCGGCGTCATGGCGCAGGGCAAGGAATACACCGCGCCTGAAGTGTCGGCGATGATCCTGCAAAAGCTGAAGAAGGCTGCGGAAGACTACCTTGGCACGTCCGTGACCGAGGCGGTTATCACCGTACCGGCGTACTTCAACGACGCACAGCGCCAGGCGACCAAGGATGCAGGCAAGATTGCTGGCCTGGACGTAAAGCGCATCGTCAACGAGCCAACAGCGGCCGCGTTGGCCTACGGGCTCGACAAGGGCAAGGACGAGACGATCGCCGTGTATGACTTCGGCGGCGGTACGTTCGACGTGTCCATCCTGGAAGTGGGCGACGGTGTCATCGAGGTCAAGTCCACCAATGGTGATACGCACCTTGGGGGCGACAACCTCGACCAGCGCATCGTGGAATGGCTGATCAAGGAGTTCAAGGACGAGAGCGGTCTGGACCTCACGGCCAAAGGCAACGAGATGGCATTGCAGCGGTTGAAGGATGCCGCTGAGCGCGCCAAGATCGAGCTTTCGACCGCGCAGGAGACGGAGATCAATCTGCCGTTCATCACGGCGGATGCCTCCGGTCCGAAGCACCTGGTGCGCACGCTCAGCCGCGCTAAGCTCGAGTCGCTAGTGGACGATCTGTTGCAGAAGTCCGTTGGACCCTGCAAGCAGGCGCTTAAGGACGCAGGCATCGATGCGAGCAAGATTGACGAGGTCGTGCTTGTCGGCGGACAGACGCGCATGCCGAAGATCCAGCAGCTGGTCAAGGATCTCTTCGGCAAGGAACCGCACAAGGGTGTGAACCCGGATGAGGTTGTGGCGATCGGGGCGGCGGTGCAGGCGGGTGTGCTCTCCGGCGACGTGAAGGACCTGCTACTGCTGGACGTGACGCCGCTGACGCTGGCGATCGAGACCATGGGCAGCGTGGCGACGCCGATGATCCCGCGCAACACCACCATCCCGACGAAGAAGACGGAGACGTTTTCGACGGCGGCGGACAATCAGACCGAGGTTGAGATCCACGTCCTGCAGGGCGAGCGGCCCATGGCCAATCAGAACCGCACACTGGGCAAGTTCAAGCTCGGCGGCATTCCTACCGCGCCGCGCGGCATGCCCCAGATCGAGGTCACCTTTGACATCGACGCGAACGGCATCCTGAACGTCACGGCGAAGGACAATGCGACCGGCAAGGACCAGAAGATCACGATCACGAGTTCTTCCGGTTTGAGCAAGGAAGAGGTTGAGCGCATGGCCAAGGAAGCCGAGGCCCACGCGGTTGAAGACAAGGAAGCCAAGGAGAAGATCGAGGCGCGCAACGGCCTTGACTCCATGGTCTACAACGTCGAGAAGATGCTGAAGGACGGCGGCGAGAAGGTGGATGCGGCAGACAAGGGCGATGTGGAAACAGCGCTCGCCGACGCCAAGTCAACGCTGACCGGCGACCCAGGCGCGACCGAGTTGAACGCGGCTCGTGAGCGGCTGACGACGGCAAGCCACAAGCTCGCCGAGGCGCTGTATAAGGCGCAGGCAGCCGGTGGCGGCGTACCGCCGACCGATGGCGCTGCCGCAAGCGCCGGAACGGCCGACCAGCCCAAGGACGAGGGCGTGATCGATGCCGAGTATGTCGACTCCGCGAAGTAAGCGGAGCGGCTCAGCGGTTGAGCGACTGCAGAGACAGGGGAGAGGTCGAGTCGACCTCTCCCTTTCTTTCGAAACCAGAACACGGCACGACTCACGTCTTTGCGGTCGTTTGCGGGTTTGATCGAGTACGGACTTCGCGTGCAGAGCGTGCGAAAGGTTCGAACGGCAAGGCACGGCGACCGATACTTCGGCGGCGAGCAGAGAGGGCAAGGACGATATGAACCAGCGAGACAGGAATCAAGGAACGGATCGGGCGTGGCCGCAGGCGATGCGCTGGGACCTCGGATTCGGCGCGCAGGGCAAGGGTGAGACACTCTGGCGCTGCGATGCGGTAAGCGGCGGGCGCGTGTACACCTCCGGGTTGTTCGCTTCGGAGGCCGAAGCACAGCAGTTCGCCCAGCAGCTGCAGAAAGCCGAGCCAGACCAGATCTTCAACGTTGAGGCGATCAAGGCCAGCGCGGTTTGGAACTAGGTACGGCCCGAAGACGACCGCAGCCTCACGGAGGGGCTGCGGTTTCTGCATCTGAGAGCCTGAACGGCAAGGTGGTCATGGCAATCAACTGGGAAGAGATTCAGGCGCTCGCCAACGTGGTGCTGGTTCTAACCAGCGCGGGCGCGATTGGCTATGCCGGCTTGCAGCTTCGTCACGAGCGGGAGTATCGCTCCGTCAATAACCTCGAAAAGCAGCTGAGTTTCTTTCTTAGCGACTCGTTTTCAGCCGCGCGCCGGCGGCTGGCAGAGGCTCGTGTCGAAGGCGATGCGCTTCTGCCGCTATCGGTTGACGATCCGCCTGTGGCTGTCTTTGAAGTGCTCGATTTTTACGAGCACCTGGGCCTGCTGGTGAAGAAGGGCCACCTGGATGTGTACGACGTGTGGCACACCTTTTACGAGTGGGCGCAGCCGGTCTATGTGGACCAGCAGCCGCTGCTTGAAAGCGAAGAAAGTGCCTATGCGGATCAGTACAGCGATCTCCGCAAGCTGATGCGGCAGATGGACGAGATCCAGTTGAAGCGTATGCATGCGCAGAACGCAAACCATTGGGCGCTTTGGACACCGGACCGCATCCTGGACTACTACCAGTACGAGATGGAGAGCAGTCGTCACTCGGCCCGGCGGCGCCGTTCCCGTACCAAGAAGACCAACATAGCGTCGCCGCAAGAGGTAATGGACGAGACGCGGGAGGAGACCAGTGCCGGAAGGAAATGAGGTACATCGATGGGCGGAGCGTCACACCGAAGCCTTTGCCGGTCGCAAACTCAATGTTCTGCCAGGACCGAACCATCGATTCAGCGATGCCCACCTGGTGGATGGCAAGAAGCTGCGCCGCGTGCACGCCGTGGGCAAGCATCTAGGCTATGAGTTCGGCGACAACCTGATGCTGCATGTGCACCTGGGCCGGTTCGGCGACTGGACTGAAGGTTGTGGTCCGTTGCCGGAGCCCAAGGGAGCCCTGCGTGCCGTGCTGCAGAGAGCCGGTTCCGGCAAGCCCGCGCGCAGCGCAAAGGGGCAGCCACATAACCTCCGCTGCCAGCACGATGATGGGACGCAACCATTCTCAGCGGCAGACGTGGAGTGGTGTGAGCTGCGTGGACCCACCGATTGCAGCGTGTACGATCGCGCTAAGTGGGAGGGGCTGTTGGCGCGGCTTGGGCCGGATCCGCTGGGCGAAGAGGCAACCGGACATGACGATCCGCAGCGCACCTACGATGCCATTCTGGGAAGTAAAAAGACCATCGCGGAACTTCTGATGGATCAGAACATCCTGTCCGGCGTGGGCAACATTTACCGTGCGGAGGTCCTGTTTCGGCATCGTTTGAACCCCTTCACGCCTGGTAACGAGGTGGAACTGAAGGTGCTCAAGGGGATGTGGAAGGACCTGATTCCTCTGCTGAAGGCCGGCATGGTGGATCGCCGCATCGTGTGCACAAAGAAGGCGGATCGGCCCAGCAAAAAGGATCCCGCCCTGCGTGGCGAAGAGCACTACGTCTATCGCAGGCATGGCAAGCCGTGTTTCCTGTGCGGTGAGCGTATCCTGCATCGCGATCTTGCGGGCCGCACGCTGTACTGGTGCCCGGTCGATCAGAGCACCACGGAAGCCCAGAACGGACAGGCCTTTGCGCAGGGAATGAGCCTGCGGGCATCGCGTGCTGCACTGAAGTCCAGGAAGGCCGGCGTGCTGACGGAGCGCAGGTAAGTGCGGCAGGGCATGTAGCCCTTCATCTACAGTGTTGAGTACAAGTCACAAGGTGCGGAGTTTAAGGCAAGGTTCGAGAGCAAACGATGGCAGGAACACAACAGAAGGACTACTACGGCACGCTGGGCGTGAAAAAGGCCGCCACTCCGGATGAGATCCGGAAGGCGTTCCGCAAGCTTGCGCGCAAGTACCATCCGGACGTCAACCCGGGTGACAAGAAGGCAGAAGAGAAGTTCAAGGAAATCTCCGAAGCCAACGACATCCTGAGCGACGAGAAGAAGCGCAAGGTTTTCGATCAGCTCGGCTTCTATTCCGACAACATCGATCCGGCCGCTGCGGAGGCGGCCGCACGCGGTGGCTATGGTGGCGGTCCGTCCGCTGGTCATGGCGGCGGAGGGCAGGGTGTTCCGTTCGACTTCGGTGGCTTCGACTTCTCCAACTTCAACAGCGGACCGGCGGCACGGGGACAGCAGCCGGAAGGCTCCGGCGGCTTTGGATCGGGCTTTCGCGACATCTTCAGCGGCATGTTCAACGGGGGTGGTCGGCAACCGCGGGGTCCGCAGCCCGGAACCGATCTTGAGTACCAGGTTGAAATCGATTTCTGGACCGCCATCCGCGGCGGTGTGACGCGTCTTGAGATTCAGCGGCAGGAGCAGTGCGTAACCTGCAAGGGCCGCGGTGTGACAGGCGGCAGCATGGAGTGTCCGGAGTGCCACGGCACAGGCCAGGTGACGCAGACAGGCGGCCGCATGAAGTTCAACGTGCAGTGTCCGCGATGCGGTGGTTCGGGCAAGGTGCAGAACGCCTGTTCCACCTGCGACGGGGCCGGTGTGGTCACGCGGCGCGAGCCGCTGGAGTTCCGCATCAAGGCGGGCACGCGTGATGGGCAACGAATTCGTTTGGCGGGCAAGGGCAATGCCGGGACCGAGGGTGCACCGGCGGGCGATCTCTACCTGATCATCAAGGTAGGGGCGAACAAGTTGTTTCGGCGCACGGGCGATGACATTCATATCACCGTGCCGGTGACCGCGATGGAGGCTGCGCTGGGCGGCCGCATCGATGTACCCACGATCGACGGCGAAGGTTCGCGTCCTGGCCGCGCCCAGTTGAAGATTCCACCGGGAACCCAGACCGGACAGAAGCTGCGCATGCGTGAGAAAGGGGCGCCGTCGGCGGCTCGCGATGCGCAGCGCGGTGATCAGATCGTCGAAATCCGAATCGTGGTTCCCAAGGTGCAGGACGAGCGCTCAAAGGAGATCCTGCGCGAACTACAGAAGCTGAATCCCGAAGATCCACGCGCCGAGATGCTCGCCGGAAGCTGATGCTGCAAGGAGCTGAGACCCCTTCAGGCCGCGGCTTTTCGCACGCACCTGGCTCAGGTCGCAGCACCACGATTCACGAATGGACCGATGCTTTTCTTACGTAAATTAATTCAAGGAACAAAGGTCGTCTGGACCTTTGGAACGGCGTTTGTCG
>CAXTFS010000244.1:0-5518 GCA_964243395.1 uncultured Acidobacteriaceae bacterium
CGTCGGAGGTCTTGGAGGCGACTTCCTTCACCATCTGGGCGCCCATGTTCTCGAGACCCTCGGGAAGCTCGATCTCCTTGGCGACGGTGACACCGTCCTTGGTGATGGTGGGCGAGCCGAACTTCTTTTCGATTACGACATTGCGGCCCTTGGGACCGAGCGTGACCTTGACTGCGTTCGCGAGCGTGTTCACGCCGCGGAGGATCGCCTGACGCGAATCCTCGCCGTGCAGAATTTGCTTTGCCATTGTGTTTTTGCTCCGTTGTCTTGCCGGCGTGCCGGCGGAAACCTGGTTTTGGGGAGAAGTCAGATCCGGGGAGGGAGGTGACTAGGCGAGGATGCCGAGAACTTCTTCCTCGCGCATGATGAGGAAGTCCTCACCGTCGAGCTTGATCTCCGTGCCGCCATACTTGCCGAACAGAACCGTGTCGCCGGCCTTGACGTCGAGCGGGAAGACCTTGCCTTCGTCGTTCGACTTGCCCTTGCCGACCGAGATCACTTTGCCCTGCTGAGGCTTTTCTTTGGCGGAATCGGGGATGATGATGCTGCCGCGCATCGTCTCACCTTCTTCGAGGCGCTGGACGAGGATGCGGTCGTGCAACGGCGTGAACTTGCTGGAAGCCATAATGCGTTGTTCTCCTTGTTGCGGTGTTTGAGAGGCCTTGCTGGCCACGGGGATGCGGCTGGCGGGGAATTGGCACTCTCCACTGCCGACTGCTAATGTAAGCCTCGAAGCGGACAGGTGTCAACAACTTGGAATGAATGTTAGCGAGGAGTGCTCATATTTTCAGAGTGCGACTGCAGCCCTCTCGGCCGGCCGGATCATAGGGGTTCGCGGTAGAATCGCCGCATGGTTTCCGTCCGGGCTCTCGTCCAATCGGCTGCGCTCTGTTCCACACTTGGTCTGTGTTTGCACGCTGGCGCCCAGCAGGAAAAGCATGGTCGTGGCTACAAACCGCCCCCCGCGACCGCGGAGGTGGTGATTACCGTTGAGAAGGGCTTCAACGGTAAGCCGCTCCCGAACGCCTCCGTGGTCTTTCGCTCGTCACGGAACGACCAGGTCAACGGTGTTCTGGAGATGAAAACCGACACCGAGGGCCGGGCCAAGCTGGATCTGCTCGAGGTCGGGAGCCACGTGGTCGTGCAGGTGCTGGCGAATGGATTTGCCACCTATGCCAGCGATTTCGATCTAACCAACGACGGCAAGGAAGTTCTGGTCAAGCTGGAACGGCCGCACTCGCAGGTCACCATGTACGGCGATGTGCCGAACCAACCCAAGATTGTGCAGCCGGGCGTCCAGGAGCATGTGGCGGCTCCGCCGGCAGCTGGGACCACGGCGCCCACCTCCGTGCCACCTGCAGCGAGCTCCCCGACCGGTCCGCTGAAAACGACGCCCCCGGCCAATACGCCCGCAACCAGCAGCCCCACCACAACACCCAACACACCCGGAACGCCGCAGTGAGCGAGCCGCAGGGCCCCCACAGCAGCGAGCTTCTCCAGGGTCGGCGTGCGTTGGTCACCGGAGGAGCGAAGCGGATCGGCCGATCGCTCGCACTCGCCCTGGCCGGCGCCGGTGCGGACGTTGCGATTACGTACCGCGGCTCTGCCGCTGAGGCGCAGGCGACCGTCGCCGAGTTGCGCGCGCTTGGCAGCCGGGCGCTTGCCGTGGCCTGCGATGTGCGCGACGAGGGCAGCGTGACCCAAGCCCTGGACGCGGTCCAGGCGTACCTCGGCGGCCTCGATCTGCTGGTCAATAACGCCGGCGCATTCCAGACCGTACCGCTGGAGGCGATCAGCGTCGCCGAGTGGGATAGCATGTTCGAGACCAATACGCGTGGGCCTTTCCTGGTCGCAAAAGCCGCCTTCGTCGGCCTCAAGGCCGCGCGTGGGCGCATCGTGAACATCGGGTCGCTGGGCGGCATCCATCCCTGGGCCACCCATGGGCATTACTGTACTTCCAAAGCAGCCCTGCACATGCTTTCGCAGACCATGGCCAAGGCCTGGGCGCCGGAGATCAGCGTCAACTGTGTGGCACCCGGCATGATCGTGACCTCCGGGGAGAACAGCAGCGGGTACGAGCATTTCGCTGAGAAAACGCCGATGAAGCGGAATGGCAGGCCCGAGGATGTGGCCGCGGCTGTGCTCTTTTTTGCTACAGCGCCGCACTTCATCACCGGTCAGCTGCTGGCGGTCGATGGCGGGCTGGGGTTATAGCGGTTCGGGACCTGAGTGCGTACGGCAGCCGGGCGCGCTTAGCTACCGTAGCAACCGCTGCCACCAGTGTTCCTTGAACGGGTTCGCGTCGTAGAGGTTCGCCGGTTCTGCCTGGTCGCCAAGGGGACGGCCGTTAAAGACAGCCAGCGGATTGTGCTGGCACAGCAGATTGGCGTAGTCCGGGTCGCAACGACGGCTGACCATGTCATGGGCCTTGCGCATCTGCGGCGGTCGACGCTTGGTATCGTGTGCATCGGTCGCTAGAAAGTGCACCCAGCGGTTGTCCAGCATCTGGCGAGCCAGTCGCTCGGCACCCTTGCCCATATGACCCAGCAGGGAACCGGCGGTTACCTGCATCAGCAACCCGTCCCGTAGCCACGCCAGCAGGCGCTGCGGATCACGTTGCAGGGTCGGATTGCGTTCCGGATGCGTGAGGATCGGGATCAGGCCGCCGAGACGGAGTTCGTAGAAGGTCTCGTTCAGGTTTGGTGAAAGGCTGTAGTCGGGCAGCTCGATCAGCAGGTAATCATGAGCGTTGATCGTGAAGCGGTGCGGGCTGGCCAGCGCATCCTGGACATTGTCATAGCTCAGGTGGAAATCGCAGCCGCGACCTAGCGTCAAGGGGATATTCTCTGCCTTGAGTGCCGCCTGCAGTTCGTCCACCCGCTCCGCGATGACGGCGGGGTCAAAGGGAAAACGGCTGTTGGCGTGGGGCGTGCAGACAACGTGCGTAATGCCGTCCGCCACCGCGATCCGGGCCATCTCGAGCGAGGTAGCGAGGTCAGGTGAACCGTCGTCTAACCCCGGCAGCAAATGGTGGTGCAGATCGACCATCGGTGCAAGGGTACCATCCCAATGACAGCTTGCCGCCGACCGCCAGCCTTGTCAGGCAAGGCGGATTGGACCGGACGCCGGGCAGACTGCCGGACCTTGCGACGGCGCATCCAGGGGTGGATTTAAGAGATGATTCGAGGAACAAGGCGTTAGCAGCGTAAGATGGCGCAAGTGAATCGGCCGCTGGGTCTCGCGCATCGTATGCTGGTCTTTTCAAGAAGGGAAACGTAGGAACGCATCATGGCAGATACCACCACGACCAGCTCAAAACCGCGGGTTCTTGTCGCGGACGACGAACAGGTCATCGCCAATACGTTGGCGATCATCCTTAACCAGGCTGGCTTTGAGGCGCGTGCCGTGTACAGCGGCGAAAAGGCGATCGATGCGCTTGATACCTTTCAACCGGACATGCTGATCAGTGACGTCATCATGACGGGGATGACGGGCATCGAGGCCGCGATCCAGACGCGATCGAAGCTGCCCAAGTGCAAGATTCTGCTGTTCTCCGGCCAGGCCGCAACGGCCGATCTGCTGGAGCGTGCGCGCGCACAGGGGCATGAGTTCGAAATCCTGGCCAAGCCGGTTCACCCAACCGATCTTCTCGCCAAGCTCCGGGCCTAACGAAGCTTTTTCCTGCCGGCGGGTGACAGGCAAAGTTAGATTGGCTCGTTGCTTTCCCGCCGCAGAATCTCTTTGCACTTTGTTTCAATCAGGTATTCGTAGAAGGCCTGCAGCGTAGCGTAGGTCACGCCCGCATGGCCGTCCAACACGGCTCCGCGAACAAACATCATGTAGAGCCACTTGATCAGGGGCCGGCCCGGCAGGCGATAAAAGAGCGCCTTCTGGGCAATGCGGCGTTCGTGGAAGTCCTTTGCCGCCAAGGCTGTTTTCCAGGAGGCGGCGCGCACCGCATCGCCACTGGCCAGTAACTCGGCCTCCTTGGTCGAATACGCATTGTGCTTGGCTACCCAGTGGCTCAGGCCCTTGGAAAAGGCAAGATGGTCCAACGGTGCCGTCAGTTCTCCGATGCGCCCGTCGACCTCCACAATTTCGTTGATGTCACGGATGTAGTGCACACGTTCGGGGCGCAGCAGGCGCACGTAGTAGGGCGTCAGTTGCGCGTGCTTCAACCAAGTGCCCCAAAGGAAATCGCGCCGACGCACACGGAAGGCGGAGACCTCCTCGCTTGCCTCCGCAACAGCGCGACCCAGCTCCTGGGAGAGCTCCGCTGTTGGCCGCTCATCGGCATCGAGCACCAACACCCACGGGTTCCGGAAAGGCAGCTGCAGCGCCGCATTACGCTGGCGGGCATAGCCGTCGAAGTGCCGCGTCGAGAACTTTGCGCCACCGGCAACGGCGAGCGCAGCGGTGCGGTCGGTGCTGCCGGAGTCGAATACGTGCACGTCACCACACCACGCAACGGATGCGAGGCAGCCGGGCAGGTCCTGCTCTTCATTCATGGTGAGGATCAGGACAGAGATCAAGCGTCGCGCTCCGTGGCGTCCTGCGTGGGTTCAGCCACAGTTGCATTCGGATGGCGTTTCCGAGCGCGCACCGCCGTCGCAGGATTGCCACTGTAGACCATCCACGGCTTCAGGTCGCGTGTGGCGATGCCGCCCAGGCCAAGTACCGCGCCTTCGCCAATGTGTACGCCGGGAGAGACCGCCGCACGCGCGCAGATCCAGGCATAGCGCTCCACCCGCATGCGATAGGCGACGAGCGGAAACGCCGGATCGTTGTAGTCATGGGTTGCGCCGCACAGATAGCTGTTCTGCGAAAGAATGGCGTGCGAGGCGAGATAGATCGACGAGGGGTTATAGATCTCCACGCCATCCGCGGCGGCCACGTGATCCTCACACTCGAGATTCCAGGGCGCCCACACGCGCGACCCAGGGTAGAAGTGACAATCGGGGCCCAGTGTTGCGCCGAAGGTCCGCAGAAGCCCGGCCCGCCAGGCATGGAGCGGTCGCGGCGATGGCCGATACAGCAGCAGCCAGCAGAGATTCCACACCGCACGACGCGCACGATTGCCGAACGAAAACGCCGGCCGGGTGTAGGCGTCGGCGCCATGTTCCGGCCCAAGATGATCCGCCGCGCGGTAGTCGGCAGTGCGGGGCATTAACGCACCTCCGCCGGGGCGCCTTGCGAACCTGGCTGCGCGGCCGGCGTTACTTCAAACACGCGCAGAATTGCCTCCGTATTGCGTCGCATGTCATAGCTTTGCTGGAAGGTTTGCAGGGCGCGTGCACCCATGGCTGCCCGTTCGGCGGCGTCCAGGGCAAGCCAACGCGCGAGCAGGCGCCGGGTGCCATCGAGCGTGTCGGGTTCCACCAAGGCACAACCTGCGGCCTCCAGATCCGGCGCGATGTTCACGGGCTCTGCCAGGAGCACGGGTTTGCCCGAGGCCAGTGCCTCAACTGCCGCGATGCCGAAGTTTTCCTGGTGCGAGGGGAGGACAAAGGTCTCGCAC
>CAXTFS010000245.1:0-5510 GCA_964243395.1 uncultured Acidobacteriaceae bacterium
GGCATGGCGGTGGAGCGGAACCACTGTGTCCGGCGGGAACTCCACCCGCAGGACAAACGGCCCGGGCTTGTCCGGGTCACCCGCGAGCACTGCAATCTGCTAGCCCTTGGGAAGGTCCGGAGGACCGGCCTGCCACTTGACCGCGGCCCCGCCCGGTATGAGCGTCATAGAGTTGGCCTCCTGGGCGACGCCCCGCCCGCTTGTGGCAGCACTTGCTGCGGCGGCGACGAGAGCGGCAACGACGAAGCAGGTCTGTTTGTGCATGGCCATTTCCTCCTTCAGCGACTTCGTTCGCGGCGGTTGGATGTGCTGGCGGCTCTGCCGCCCACCCGGCACGACACCAGGCTTGCGCCCCGGCAGGAGTCGGCACGTAACACAATGGAGCCACCGGATGACCGTCGTGTCTACCACCGCCACATCCAGATATCGAAGCACGTGTTGTGCAGCCCCAGTCGCAATTGCCTTTGGAATGTGGATCAGCGGTGGGTTTCAGCGCTGATCAGCGCAACAAGACATTGAAGGGTTCGGTGACACCTGGGTGTCGCGCCCGCACTTATACACACTCATCACGGGGCGATGCCTTTTTCCTTCTCAGCGCCGTTTCACCCCGGACTGGACCACGCCACCAACACCACCTCAGGCCTTCCAGCCACGCGGCGCTGTTGCGGCCTGAGCGCCATGTCTCGACATCCACCGCCACCATCACACGCCGCCTTGCAAACGCCCTCGTCAACACGCTGCCGCAATGCCCGTGTTGCCTGAACGTCGTTGCCTGAACACCAAACGACATAGCCGAATAGAGAATATGACATTGCAAAACTATAGAGTGGTATTGGACATCTGTGACGTAGCAGGAGCTTGCATAAGTGGCTCTGCGACAGCCCCTGTCCCACATCTGAAGCTTTGTGCGAGTGCCAGCGCCCCGCCCTGGTTGACAGGCGTTTTTAAGCTGCCTCAGCTTTCGCCGCTGCCTCCTCAAGATTGTCTCGCAGCGCCCGGATCTCGCGCGTTAGCCGCGCCAGGTCCGCGACCGACACTCCGGCACTTTCTGTGATGCAGCGCGTCACACCCGCTGCCTCCTGCTGCATCACCCGACCCTGCTCCGTTAGCGCCACCATTACCCGCCGCTCATCCGTCTCCGAACGTCGACGGGTCAACAGCTTCAATCCTTCCAGTCGCTTCAACAGAGGCGTCAGCGTGCTGGTGTCCAAGCAGAGCCTGTCTGCCAGCCGTCCCACTGTCACCCCGTCCTCTCCCCAGAGCGCCACCATGACCAAAAACTGCGGATAGGTCAGGCCGAGGCGCTGCAATGGGCGGCGGTAAATCCGGTTGAAGGCGAAGCCGGTGGAATGCACGGCAAAGCACAGGAGTCCGTCCAGGTCGGGAGCAAGCGAAAGGGAAGCGGAACCGCCGGTCATGGCGTCATGAATATATCGCACGCGATAATATCGCAAGCGTTGACACCAGCCGCAACCCTTGTTAAATCGTAGACGATAATATCGCACACGATATTATTAGATCGGAAAGGAGTTCGATATGTCAGTCGATGCGAAGTACAAGACCACGGCCATGGCGAGCGGCGGCGGCCGCGACGGCAAGACAGCGCTAGCTGATGGCAGCATGGCGCTCCAGCTCACCGTCCCGAAGGAGCTGGGAGGCCCAGGCGGCGACGGTGCCAACCCTGAGAAGCTATTCGCACTCGGCTATTCCGCCTGCTTTCTTGGCGCCATGCGCGTTGCGTCCGCGCAAACCAAGATCAAGGTGCCCGAGGGTTCGACGGTGACGGCGACGGTTGGCATCGGCCCGCGCTCGGAAGGTGGTTTCGGCATCACCGCCGCGCTGGACGTCTACCTCCCCAGCTTGCCAGATGCGGAGGCGCAGAAGCTTGTCGAAGCTACGCACGGCATCTGCCCCTATTCCAACGCCATCAAGGCCAGCGTGGACGTTGAGACCACGACACGCGCCTGACGATCTTGGGGCGGTACGGCGTACGTGCCGCTCGTCTCTCCCCAGTGGACGGCATCATGATCCCAGACGATCACCCTCTCTCCTCCTACGCGCAGAAGGTAAAGGTTGCGCTGTGCGAGAAAGGCGTGGCGTTCGAGGCCGTGCTGCCGGAGGATTTCGGTCGCGGCGAGAAGAAATACTCCCTTCACCGCGGCGAACCCGCGTGGCGAGGTTCCGGTCCTTCTGATCGACGCACAAACGGCGATCTTCGAATTCACTGTCATCATGGAGTTCATCGAGGAGCGCTGGCCCGAACCGCCTGTGCTTCCCGCCGCTTGGCGAAGCGGACTGGTTCGGCGGCGCACAGTTTGGTTAGGCGGACGCAGCTGTCGCGCCGATGGTCAACCGTTCTGTACATTATGGGCTAGGACCTTCCCCCGGCTCGCCACTCGCCAAATGGCATGCGCGGCTGACCCAGCTGCCGTCTGTAGCTCAGACCTTCGCGGAGTTTGATGTTGCGGCGGCAAAGATGGTGACGGCGGCCGATTTCTACCGTACTGGAGGGCGCCGCCGCGAGTATCGGGATCACCGCCTGGAATGGATGATCCGCTCCGGTGGCACTGAAGTCGTATGCGCCGGACTGCGCGACAACAACATTCGCTGTTCCTGGCCAGGCTAGGACTATTTTATCGGGAATGGAGCCATGACGCCACCCAAAGTTCCTGACGCTTTCTTCCACACCCGCGTTCGTAATGATGCGCTCGGCGGCCCGAACCCGTTTGAGTGGAAGACCGTCACCAGCCAGGACGTGTTCGCAGGCAAGCGTATCGTCTTCTTTGCTGTGCCAGGCGCCTTCACGCCGGCCTGCTCGGACAGCCACCTGCCCGGGTATGAACGCCTGTATGACGACTTCCGACAGCTCGGCGTTGACCAGGTGGTCTGTCTCGCGGTCAACGACGCATTCGTGATGTTTTAATGGGCAAAGAGCCGCGACATCACGAAAACCTTGATGCTGCCGGATGGCAACGCTGATTTCACGCGGCGCATGGGAATGCTCGTTGATCGATCAAACAACGGCATGGCCATGCGCAGTTGGCGCTACTCGATGTACGTGAATGACGGCATGATCGAAAGAATGTTTGTCGAGCCGGATGTCCGAGACAATCCGGATGGTGTTGGCCTCACTGTATCCGACGCCGAGACCATGCTTGACTGGCTCAGGTGCCTGCACTGATTCACACCTATACGTCAGCTCCGTGTGACACGGCTGCCAAGGCTGTGGATCGGCGCGCGACTGCGACCCCGTCGTCATGCTCCGCAAGTTACTGCTTCGGGCTGTAAGTTCCATTGCACGGTGGGGTCACGACTGGCGCCGATCTACATCTTCACCATCGCTACACCCCGACGCCCACACAGGCGCCAAAATTAACAATCTATCAAATTGTGGCTGACAGAGCATTAGACCCTTTCGGAACAACAGACCGTCGGGTTCGACCACATCAAGATGGCCGGCCACTACCCGTTCATTGCGTGATCTGGTCACCTGCGGAGAGCTTCGACCGCTCCGCAACTCGGGCTATCGGACCCCCAGCTACAACGGTCCGTCTGCCTGGTCAGAAACCTGCAAGGACGAGCTTCCCGACCGTGCGCCCCGCCTCGATGGCCGCATGCGCCTGCCGCAGGTTGGCCGCATTGATGACGCCCGCGTTCAGCGTCGCTGTCGCTTTGAGCACGCCGCCGTCCACCAACCCGGCCACCTCCGTCAGGATCTCGTGTTGCCGGACCATGTCGCCCGTGCCGAACATCGGGCGGGTAAACATCGCCTCCCAGTGAATCGACACGCTCTTCATCTTCATCAGGCGGAGGTCTAGCGGCTCGGGATCGTCGATCAGACCGAAGCGCCCCTGCGGCGCGATGACGCCGGCGATGTCGGCCCAGCTCTGGGCATCCGTGTGGGTCGAGAAGACGTAGCGTAGGGCTTCCTGCAACCCAAGTGCTTCAATACCAGCTTTCAGCGGCTTCGCATGGTTGACGACATGCTGGGCGCCCAGTGCCCGCACCCAGCGCTCGCTCTCGGGTCGCGATGCGGTCGCCACGACGGTAAGCCTTGTCAGGCCGCGTGCCAGTTGGATTGCGACCGACGGTACGCCACCGCCCCCGCCCAGAATCAAGATAGCGTCCCCGGCGCCGGCTGCCTGCCCACGCGGCACGCCAAGCCTGTCGAAGAGCATCTCGTAGGCTGTTAGCGCGGTAAGGGGCAGCGAGGCGGACGTCGCGTGGTCCAACGATGCAGGCTTACGTCCGACAATGCGCTCATCGACTAGCTGCAGCTCGGCATTGGAGCCTGGGCGATTCAACACGCCGGCGTAGAACACCGGGTCGCCCGGCCGGAACAGCGCCGTCTCTGGCCCGACAGCCTCCACGATACCAGATGCATCATAGCCCAGGATGACCGGCCTGTCAGAGGTTCCCTTGAACACCTGCCGGCTCTTGACGTCGCGCGGGTTGACCGACACGGCGTGGACGCGAACCAGCAGATCGCGTCCGCCTGGCGCCGCCGGCTCAGGCACTTCGAGGTCGCGGAGCGCGTCCTCGTGAGTGATCGGAAGGCCAGGCTCGAAGTAGCCAACGGCTCGCATGCTGGGTCCTTTGAAAATGTTGGTCTGACCGTCGCGCCCGCGGCCGCTGTCCGCTTCGGCGTGCAAGGTCCACCGCTGCTTGGCGGAAGCGCGGCCAAACCGTCCAGGCTCACTTGGACCATCATGGTCAGGCGGCTTGCTGAGCCGAGCACAAAATGACGGTGACGTCCTGCACGCCCACGATCTGCCGCAGGTTGCCCTCGACAAGATGCAGCATCTCCGATGGCATCGCCTCCATCCCGATTTCTACCAGCAGGGAAGCTCCATTTCGTTGCACGCGCACCCTGTCGGGCACGAGATCACGCCGCGCGAAAGGTGCGAACGTACGGGGGAGCAGGCCAGGCTCAGCGTCGGCCAGCACTTCGAAGCGCACGGGCCGGCACGATGGGTTGTTTGACAGTGGAAGCATGAAAGCACCTTTGGAAAGATTCGAGGCGGGAGCGTACCCGGCTGCCGAACCTTGGCGCGTATGGCGCCAGCCCGGCTAGGCAGCCGGGGGGATAATTCGCGCGCTCTGGAACCAGCAGTGCATGAGCATGTCTCTAAAGTGCCAGCGTTCGCCCTGCAAGTCTCAAGTGGGAGCGGCTTAGCTGTCCCTGCTACCGCTCGACCGTCCACCTTGGGCCGGGTCCGGACACGCTGCATACGGCGTTCAACAAAGGAAATTGGCGGGTAGCTGTCCGTTTGGGTTGGTTTGACGGACAGTCAGGTTCAGCGGCCTAGATGTAAATCGGCGCGGGGTTCCGACGCCGATCAGCAGCGCAAGTGTATGAGCCGCTTGCAAGCTGAGGGGTCCCGAAAGGACGCCGAGCAACATGCCAGCGCAACGGGGCGAGGTTGCCATCGACGTGGCGGTGCTGAACACGAGAATCCGAACGGCAAAGCCCGTCTCCGTCCGGGTCGCCTAGACGGCGCCCGGGAAGG
>CAXTFS010000246.1:0-5510 GCA_964243395.1 uncultured Acidobacteriaceae bacterium
CTGGCCGACGCCCGCCCCAGAGTTGCGGTAAGCCCTGGGATCGCCCAGCGTGTCAGCCACCGAGCTCTGCACCTTATTGAGCGGACCCTGCCACTGATTGGTGCGCACACCGGGCTGGCTGTTGAGCCGTTGCTGGGCGCGGTGGATGTTGTCCAGCATCTGGGTCATCTCGCCGCCGGCGCGGCGGGCCTTGACCGCGGAGGCCTCAATGCCGGTGCCGATGTCCGCCATGGCCTGCTGGGCGCGGCCGGCGGAGGTGCTGACCCCGTCGATCGACGCGGCGGCACCGGACATCGACTCCGCGATGCTCTTACCCGTGGCCGCGCCGGCATCGCCCACACCCTTGAGCGCGGCCGTGCCCTGCTGCGCTCCGGTCGCGACCTGAGTGCCGGCCTTTGTGCCCGCGTCGCCGAGCGCGGAGAGGTTCTTCATGACGGTCGAGACGACAGCGCCGGAGTTCGCGTCGACGACATCGATCACGATCCTTACAGTCGAGTTGTCGGCGGCTCCCACTTAGCGGCTCCTCTTGCTGTACTTTACGGCGCAGTCCACGCATGCAGTCTGAAAGCGGTTGGGCTGCGGCATGCCGCAGGCGTAGCAGTTGGGGTGCTTGAGCTTATGCTCCATGCGGGCGGCGTCCAGGACTTCGAGCCCGGCGAGCTCGGTGGCCAGCAGCTCGCCCAGCGGCAGCCCGAGCTTGTGGTAGCGTTCCAGCAGCATCAGGTGATTGGCGTAGCGCTCATAGCCGGGCGAGAGCGTGACGCGCGCGACCGAGCCGAGCAGGTAGGCGGTGTGTTCCGGGGACTTTCCAGCCAGCTGCGGCTGCAGGCGGAAGAGGTCGTACTCGCGCTCAAGCATCTGCGCGAGCACGAGTTTGATCCCCTCCCGGTCCCTGGCCACGACGATCATCAGGCGATGACCACCGGCTGAAAGAGCGCACCCGCGGCTACGACCTTGTGGTAGCAATCCATGGTCCCAGCCGCATTCGCATCCGCGTCCGCGCCGTTGTACTGGTAGCCTTCAATACGTTGGATCAGCTCGTCGTAGATCTCGATCAGCACGTCCTGCGCGCCCAGGTAGCGGGTCTGCGCGGTGCGGCTGTCGCCCACGATGACGGAGCGACTCATGGCGCGGGAGTAGCGCTTCTGGTGGTCGGCCGTGGGCGAGTTGAAGGTGTGGCGCAGGCCGGTGATCTCCTGCATCCGACCCTCTGCGTTTGCGGTCCAGGTGGCGGCAAGCGAGACACTTTCGTAGCCGAGATCGAAGGCTCCGTCCTCGGCTACCGTCAGGCGGACGGATACGAGCAGGTTTGAGACCGCGATGCGGTGGCGCATGGGGAGCTTGCCCTGCCAGCCCTCCAGCTCGGTGATGGAGACGCCCTCGCGCGTGTAGCCGGTGGCATCGATCAGTGCGGCGTCGAGCAGGTCCAGGCGCGCGCCGGCCGAGTCGTAAGTGCTCTCGACACCATCCTCGACGCGCTGATCGGTCGAGACGATGCCGGCGAAGTACGCAATCCACATCGCCTTGGTGATGGGTTTGCAGGTGAAGGTGAACTTGCGCTTGCCTTCTTCAAATGCGAAGACGCGGGGTGCTGCGAGGTCGATCGTTGCTGCTGCGGCATTGGGCATGGAGCCCTCCAGTGTGGGTTTGGGTGGAGTACTGATTGTGGGTGAACCCAGGGTGGAGAACCCTGCCGATCTGGAGGCCCGCGTAGCGGTTGCCGGCCTCAAACGCCGCTGTAGGATGCGGCGGTGGTGCGAGAAGAAAGATTACCGGCTCTTCGCCCTGGGCAAGAGCCAGGTTGGTTTCGCTGCGAGGGGAAGACTCCAGGCGATGGGGAAAGAGAGATTTTCGACTAGCCTTTCGGCTGTTTCCGCTCGGTTTTCCATTTTCATCAGAGCCAGCCATGCTTCGTTGAATCGCTCTTCCCAGGTCATCTCATCGAGCGAACGTGACATACAACGCTCCATAACCAGGCCGGAGGCGATGCACTCGCCGCCGGCCGGTGTCGTTTAGCTCTTTGCAAACTTCAGGACGAGGCGCGTTTCCCCAATCTCGTGAACGCGGAACGCGATGCCTTTGATCGTGATGACCTCGCCCTCTGAAAAGCGGGGCCAGTGACGAGAGTCGACGATTGCTTGGTCAACAGGACGAGCGAAGGGCGATTTGTATTCCTTGATGTCTGACTCAGACAAAGGAATGAACTGCGACGGGTTTTGAGGGTTGACCATGTAGAGCTCCTGAGCTTGCGCTGGGGTTAGAGGAAAAGGGGCCGGAGGCGATGCACTCGCCGCCGGCCGCTTACGTTTAGGCCTGCGGCGGAACCGTCATAAAGCTCGGCTGCGAGCTGGCGACGGTGACGGAGATCGGCGGCACGTTGCCGTTCTGGTAGCAGACCGTTTCGTCGAGCTCCAGATTCCAGACGGGCATGTCCTGGTCGAAGCCGAGCTTGGTGGTCTTGAGGTTGGCGGCCGGCACGTTGACCGTGAGACCGCAACTGGGACCGCTGAGGATCGGCAGCGAGAGCGTGACCAGATCGTCAGCCAGGTAGTGCGTGAGCACGTCGTCGAGCTCCTTGGCGGCGATCTGCACGGAGAGCGAAAACTTGGGGTCTTGCCGGCGGCCGAAGATGCCGTTGAGCTTGCCGCCTGGGGCCTCGTGCACAAGGCCCTGATTGTCGAACTTGACGGTTGCGGACATCATGCGGCCGGTGAAGTCGGTGGCCGCGCCGACCAAGCCGAAGCTGGTATTCGCGTCGTTGCCCATGATGTACGACTCCGCAGGGACGATGGGGTCGGCAGGGAGCAGGCCCGGCGTCTTCTTCCCGGTACCCATCATGTCCCAGTCGATCGAGACCGAGCCCTTGGCCGGCACGGTGAGGGTGCAGGAACTGCAGAACATATCCCACAGCAGAAACGCTACGTCGTTGGTGTCCTTGACGTAGGCCGTGGTGGGGATGGCCGTGCGCGTGGTCTCGTCGAAGGTGATGGTGTGGGAGTACGGCGCGGCGTTGCCGCCGGTGACCACCTTGCCCATCAGGTTAGCGAGCACGAATCCGACGATCCAGTCCGTCGCCTCGGCCTTGAGGCCGGTGAGCTTGATGGATTCCATGGTGCGCTGTGAGTTGGTGGCGAAAGAAAAACCCTTGCCGCTCATGCCGCGATCGGACCGGCGCTCGGAGCCGAAGTCGATGACGGCCGAGCCGTCGAAGCGCTGCGACCGCGTCATCAGAGCCTGATCGAGCGGAGTGCCCCAGGCGATCTGGCGGTAGGGTGCGAGCACCAGTTGCCGTGTGAGTTTGGACTGGACGTTGAAGGGCTGGAGTGCCATCTATTGTGCCTCTTTCTGTGTCTGGCGGAAAGCGTTCATCGCGTCTGGAATCGCAGAAACCTGCTCGAACAGCGGCTTGCCGGCGGCGTCGCACTCGGCGGCCAGGATGCGCCACTCGCCGGCGGCGAGTACCTCCTGCGAAGCCTGGCCGGTGAAGACGTAGTGCATGTGCAGCGTCGCGATGCGGAGCTGCGCGCCCTTGCCGGCGAAGGCGAGTCCAGCCTCGGTGAGCCGGACCTGCACGAAGTCGTTACGTGTGCGCTGCTGTATCATGCTGCCACCCCGTTGATGTTGTGGCCGGGAAACTGGGTGGTGCCGCCGAACTCCAGGCCGATCGCGTAGCAGTCCTCAACCGGCCCGAAGCTGTCCTGCGCCTCGCCAACGGAACGGATAAGGATGGGCGGGGCGACGGTGCCGTTGGCGAGCGTGAGCCGTGCGCCGGCGAGCTCGTCGAGCGCGCAGGCCATCAGCGCGGCGGAGCGGTTGCGCATCTCCTCCGCGCCGCGCAGGCTCTCGTGCCGGCAGACGACCTGGTAGGAGAGCGTCGCCGAGAGCGTGGTCAGGGTCAGGTCGCGAACCTCCGCAAAGCTGCCCGCGCCGAAGCGGACGCGCACGGCAACCTTCTTGAGGATGAGTTCGCCGGCGTCGTTGAAGTCCTTGCCGCCGATCTCGCGCACATCGACCGGTTGCTGGTAGACGACGGGCAGGCGCAGGGCGAGCATGGCGACGAGCGCTGCGGTGACTTGCACGATGTTGAGCTGCTGGGCCATTATGCCGCCCCCGCGAGCCCTGCCTGCGCAACGCAGCGGGTGGTAAAGGCTTGGACCTGCTCGCGGATGCGCTCGGGGTCCTCCGGTCGGAAGATAAGGTAGGGTCGCGGCGGAATGTTGCCAAAGCGCTCATGCTCGGCGACCTTGACATCCTGCTGGTGGCGCGGCCCTTGAAACTTGGCGCTGCGCTCGCTGACGCGCCCGCGCTTGTCCTCGACCAGGTGCTTGCCGCTGAGCATGGCGACCGGAACGTGAAAGCTCTTCCCGTTTTTGATGACTTCGCGGGTGCCGTAGTGGATCTCGCGCAGGAACTTGCGGCTGTGTTTTCCCACCGTGGAGCTGCGGCCCGCGATGCGGGCCTGCGGACCGATGGCCGCGCCGCGGCGGTCGGCGGACCCCTCCTGCTGGACGCGGGCGTAGACCAGGTTGGTGCCGATGACGACGCCGGTATCGGTGGGCTGTGACTGGATAGAGTTGAGCAGACGGCCGGAGACAATGAGGATCTTGCGGCCGGCGGTGGCCTTGCTGCTCGCCTTGCGCCGGGTGCTTTCGGCGAGCGGAGCCCAGGAGTCCGCGGGGGAGCCCTGCTCGCGGAAGGTGCGGCGCACGCTGACGAGCTGGCCAGCGGCGATGGTCGCCAGCAGGGCGCGGCGATTGCCGAGCGCGCTGCCGAGCCGGGCCAGCGCCAGCTTGACTCCGTTCTCGTCGATCGTGATGCCCTGGTTGCTCATCAGCAGAAACCTCTCAGGTGATCGTCGTCGAAGGTCTGGCGGCGAGTGGGGGTGGTGACATCCGCGGAGGATGTCTGTGGCGCGGCCGCGGTGCTGGGCTGGTCA
Organism: uncultured Acidobacteriaceae bacterium; assembly: GCA_964243395.1. Taxonomy (GTDB): domain Bacteria; phylum Acidobacteriota; class Terriglobia; order Terriglobales; family Acidobacteriaceae; genus Granulicella. Next base: position 4,937 of record CAXTFS010000246.1, read on the forward strand.
AGCGAGGCCTTGCCGACCGAAACGTCGCGGAGATAGCTCATGGCCTGGTCGCGGCGCTGGGTCCAGGTCTCGTTGGGCTTGGTGTCGCGCCGGTTGGAGGCCATGTTGTAGATGGCGAGGTCAATCACCATCTGCTTGACCAGGCCGCTGGCCTGCATGGGGGTCTGGTAGCGCTGGCCGCAGTAGCTGTCGACCAGGGCGGAGGCATCGTTCAGCGCCCCACCGACGACGATCCCCATCGTCTGCGCCGGGTTGGGATCGTCGGCGTCGGTGGTGAGCTCGGCGAGGTCGCCGAGCGTCATGCGCGCGGGAACGATGTCCGCCTGGGTCGCGTAGGCCATGGGCTAGCTGTTCTGCCGGTTGCGCGCCCTGGGGAAGCGCAGGTCGGTAGGGGTAGCGTCGTTCTCCGAACCCTTGGGAACCGGTGCACCGGTTTTGTCACGCCCTACGGTCTGCCATTCCTCCGGCTTCGCGTCACGGCCACCATTGGTCGTCGTCATAAACGTGTCGTAGGCGAGATCGGCTGCGGACTTGGGCTGCGTGAGGTCAACCGGTTCGATGGATCGGATTTGGC
>CAXTFS010000247.1:0-5476 GCA_964243395.1 uncultured Acidobacteriaceae bacterium
CTGCTGGTCTGCGCATCGGCGTGGTCGGTGGCGGCTGCTCCGGTTTCCAGTACAGCATGAGCTTCGAGAATGCTGCCGGCATGATGGATAAGGTTGTCCGTTTCGAAGACCTGAAGGTTTTTGTCGACGCAACCAGCGCCATGTACCTCAATGGCTGCATTGTGGACTACGTTGAGACCCTCGAGGCCGCCGGCTTCAAGTTCGAGAACCCCCAGGTGAAGTCCACCTGCGGTTGCGGCTCCAGCTTCAGCGTCTAATTGGCTCCTCAAGTTCGGGAAAGGCCTCGCTTCCGCGAGGTCTTTTGCTTTTCCGGATCCAACGGCCAAAGCCCTGACGCGGAGGGGTGAGGCAAACCGGGAGGGGGCTCGTCTAAGCTAGGGAAGCCCACGCGGGAAAAAGGCTGATCCGACCCGATGACTGAATTCCTTATTCGCCTTGCCGACGAGCGCGGCCGCATCCAGGAGCAGACCCATGCCGCGGCCACGGCGGAGGAACTGCGCGCTCGCTTCGTGCAGGCCGGCTACCTGGTGTATTCGGTCAAGCCGCGATCGACCTTTGCGGGCTCGGGCAAAAAGAAGATCAAACTTGAGATGTTTCTGGTGTTTAACCAGCAGTTTTTGACACTAATTCGTGCAGGATTGCCGATCCTCGGCTCGCTCGACCTGCTGGCCAAACGTCAAAAAGACCCCGCGTTTCGCGCGCAACTGGAGGACGTCGGCAGCCGCGTCCGCACCGGCCAGTCCATCTCCGAGGCCTTCGAAGCGCAGGGCAATGTCCCGCTGGTGTACAGCACTACGCTGCTCGCGGGCGAGCGCTCCGGCAACCTGGAAGAGGTGCTGCAGCGCTTTTTGGACTTCCAGCGCGTCTCGCTCACCTTCCGCAAAAAGCTGCGATCTTCGCTGATTTATCCTGTGTTCCTGATCCTGATGATCTTCGGGCTCTTCACGTTTTTGATCACCTTTGTGGTGCCGCGGTTCGCTGAACTCTACGAGCAACTCGGGACACCGCTGCCCGGCCTCACCCTGTTCCTGCTCTCCCTGGGCAAGCACGCCCAGCACGATGGCTGGTGGGTCGCCATCCTGGTTGCCGGCGGGATCTTTGCAGCCTATCGCTGGACCCAGACCGAGGCCGGTGCGGTGCTGGTCGACCGCGTCCGCATCGCCACGCCGGTGATTGGCCCGGTCTGGTTGAAGTACCAGGTCGGACTTTTTTCGCGCACGCTGTCCACCCTGCTAACCGGTGGTCTGCCGCTGGTGCCAAGCCTCGAAACGGCGGCCCGCTCCATCGACTCCCGCCAGATCGGCCGCGCCGTGGCAAACTCCGTCGAAAGCGTCCGCGAGGGCAAGCGGCTGTCGCAGTCGCTTGAACGGACCAAGGTGTTCCCCGAGCTTTCGATCGAAATGGTGGAGGTTGGTGAGTCCACCGGCGCGCTGCCGCAGATGCTGAACTCGGTGGCGGAGTTCTTCGAAGAAGACGTGCAGACCTCGCTGGCCGCCATCATGAGCCTGATCGAACCCGCGATCCTGATCCTGATGGGCCTGGTCGTGGTCATCATTCTGATTGCGCTCTACGAGCCGATCTTCAGTCTGAACGGGGTGGGGCAGTAGAAGGGTGGTCACCATGCGGACAATAGGTGCAGCGAAGGCAAAAGCTCAGTTCCTGGGATTGCTGGACGAGGTCGCCGGCAAACGTGAGCCGGTGATTGTCACGAAGAACGGAGTTCCCGTGGCGCAGGTGGTGCCGTTGCCGCTCCCGGGGGAGGATCCCATCTTCGGCTTTCTACGAGGCAAGATCGATATTGTTGGCGATGTCGTCTCGCCGATCTACACGGACGCGGAGTGGGAGGAGTTTGCTGAACGCTCGGCAAGCAGGCTGCAAGGGGCCGAGGTCTAGGCTTGCTCCTGCTCGACACGCACGCTGCGCTTTGGCTCGCCTTGTCGCCGGACCTGCTTTCCGTGGAGGCAAGAGAGTCAATCTCCGAGGCGCGCCGCGAAGCTGGCCTGGCGATTTCGGACAAGTCCCTGTGGGAGATAGCGATGCTAGCCTCTTCCCGAAGGCTCCATCTCCGGATCACCCTGCGAACCATGCTGGATGCCTTCGAGGAGCGTTTCGTGATTCTTCCCATCACCGCAAAAGTGGCGGAGTTATCGGTGCAGTTCTCGGCGCAGTACCCCCGAGATCCGGCCGATCGCATCATTGGAGCCACAGCCCTGGCGCATCGCATACCCTTGGTAAGCGCCGATCCGCTCATTCGCCGGTCCGGCGAATTCCCTTGCATCTGGTAAACCGCCGCACCGCTCAGGAGTCCAACAGCCATGGCAGCCACCGCACCGCCCGTCGCGAACCTCTACAACCCTGAGCAGATGACCGAGACCGAGCGCGCACAGATGCTCGCACGGCGGTACCACGCCGAGTTTGTCGATCTGAAGAACTTTAAGATCCAGCACGAGTTGTTCAAGACCGTGCCCGTGGACATGATGTTCCGCTACAACTTCGTACCGCTCGAGCAGGCTGGAAACCGGCTGTCCATCGCGGTAGCCGACCCCTCGAAGCTGATGATGCTCGATGAGATTTCGGGCCTGCTGGGAACACGGCTGATCACGCGCGTCGCCACGTTAACGCAGATCACCGAGCTGCTGAAGAAATCAGAGCAGTCGCAGCGGGTGCTGGATGAAGCGACGGAAGGCCTGGCCTTCGACGTGCTCGGCGATGAGAGCACCGATGAGAACATCTCCATCGAAAAGCTCACCGGCGACGACGATATCTCGCCCATCATCCGGCTGGTCGATACAACGGTGTACACGGCTTTGGAACGCCGCGCGTCGGATATCCACCTTGAGACCTACGACGATTCGCTCCTGGTGAAATACCGCATCGACGGCGTGCTGCAGCAGGCCATGGCGCCCATTGCTCGCGAGCACCATCAGACGATTCTGAGCCGCATCAAGGTGATGAGCGAACTCGACATTGCCGAGCGTCGCGTGCCGCAGGACGGCCGTTTCCGGGTTCGCTACAAGGGCCGGCTCATCGACTTCCGCGTCTCAATCATGCCCACCGTCCATGGCGAAAATGCGGTGCTCCGCGTGCTGGACAAGGAGTCCATGAGTGAGAAGTTTCAGAACCTCTCCCTGGATGTGGTCGGTTTTGCGGCCGAGGATCTGCGCCGTTTTCGCCGCTATATCAAGGAGCCGTACGGCATGGTGCTCGTAACCGGGCCCACTGGTTCAGGCAAGACGACCACCCTGTACGCCGCGCTGAATGAGATCAAAAGCGAAGAAGACAAAATCATCACCATTGAGGATCCGGTCGAGTACCAGATTCGTGGCATCACGCAGATCCCGGTGAATGAGAAGAAGGGCCTGACCTTCGCGCGCGGTCTGCGTTCCATCCTGCGCCACGATCCGGACAAGATTCTGGTTGGCGAGATCCGCGACGCGGAAACCGCACAGATCGCCATCAACTCCGCGCTCACGGGCCATCTCGTCTTCACGACCGTCCACGCCAACAACGTCGTCGACGTGCTGGGGCGCTTTCTCAACATGGGTGTGGAACCCTACAACTTCGTCTCCGCGTTGAACTGCATCCTGGCGCAGCGGCTGGTGCGCCAGATCTGCGATTTCTGCGCGACCGAGGTCACCTATACCGACGCGCAGCTTGTCGAAAACGGTCTGGATCCAGCGGACTGGCAGGGCTTCCGCTTCCGCGAGGGCACCGGCTGCATGGAGTGCGGCGGCACAGGCTTCCGTGGCCGTTCGGCGATCCATGAACTGCTGGAGCTCGACGACGAGGTACGTGACATGTTGCTGGAGAAGCGCCCTGGGTCGGAGATCCGCAAGAAGGCGCGCGAAAAGGGCATGCACTTCCTGCGGGACTCCGCGCTGGAACGCGTGCGCGCCGGCATCACAACCCTGCGCGAGATCAACAAGGTGACCTTTATCGAGACTGGCCGCTAGGTCGTGCGTGTAACGCCCTAGTGGTACGACGCAGCCCAGGAAAACGGTGAGGGGTAGACGACGAGTGACTCCCTCTTTCGTCCAAGCTGCAGCCCTCTCTGTCCCCGCGGGGCACGTTACTCTAGATGAGCCCCATGAACCTGTTGCCCAAAGCCTCTGGAAGCCGCCCGCGTCTGGCCTGCGAGATCTCCCCGGACGGGGTGGTCGCGGCACGCTCGCCGGAGCCCGGCCTGCCCCTGGCTGCGGTCGCGAAGGTCGACCTGTCGGAAGGTGCGATCTCTCCTGGTCTCAAGCCTGGCAACATCGCGGACCGTGTCGCGGTCATTGCGGCGCTGCGCCGTGCGCTGGAGGGTGTTGGGGCACGGTCGAATGCGCGCAACGCCGACCTGACGCTGGTGATCCCGGATGCCGCGGTGCGCGTGCTTCTGCTGGACTTCGATTCGCTGCCCAACAAGCTTTCGGAAGCCCTGCCGATCGTGCGCTTTCGCTTGAAGAAGCTGCTGCCGTTTGAGGCTGATGACGCCATGGTGAGCTTTCAGGTAATGAGCACCAGCCGCAGCGTCGTACGCGTTCTGGCCGTTGCGGTGCCGCGTGATGTGCTGAGCGAGTATGAGTCCGTGGCGCGCGAGACGGGCTTCGAGCCGGGAGCCGTTCTGCCCAGCACCCTGGCGGCGCTTGGCGCGATTGACGAGGCCGAGGGCGCCTCCTTGCTTGTGAATGCCAGCCCACTAGGCGTGACTACCGCAATCGTGCGCGCCGGCATTGTTCTGCTGCATCGGGCCGTGGAGCTCGTCGAGCACGCCGCTCCAACCCCGGCCAATGTGCCGGCTTCGTTGTTTGAGCCTACGCCTCTCTCCGACGTCAGTGGTGTGTTCCTCCCGGTTGTTGATCGCGACGCGACCGCAGGCGAGTGGGCCGCTCAGGAGCCCGCCCCTGAGTATGGCCGCGACATGTACGCCGGGGAAGCCGCCCCGGTGACCCGTTCGCCCTATGCCTCGCCGGGCATGCTCTCCGCGCTTGACGCTGATTCAGGCAACACTGTTCTTGTATCGCCCGCTTCGATGAGTGAGCTGATCGATCCACTGGCCAACACAGATCTGCAGCGGCTGGCCGCGTTTGCGGCGCCCGGTGGGCCGGACGAACCGGAGCCCACGGTCCACACCCTCGCGCCGGACGTGCGCGCAGAGGAGATTGCGCAGGCAGTCTCCGTGGCTGTCGCCTACTTTGAGGACTCGCTGGGCGTAGCGCCGGAGATCCTGCTGAGTGCGGGACCGCTCGGGGCGGAGCACTTGAGCGAAACCCTGCGGGAGCAGGGCCTGGTGCAACAGGACGGCCTGCGGGTGCGAGAGATCGTCACCGCCGAAGTGTTGGCCGCCGAGGCCACCACGCGGGCGGTACCGCGGTCATGGCTTGCGGGCGTGGTGGGGGCGTTGAAGAGCTAGCATGCGCGTCTCGGTCAATCTCGCCACTCGGCCCTTTGTTGAACTTCGTCCATTCTTCCTGCGGCTGCGCCTGATCATGGC
>CAXTFS010000248.1:0-5439 GCA_964243395.1 uncultured Acidobacteriaceae bacterium
ACTCAAAACTGCGTCCATCCGAGATAATCTCCAGCGCGCCCGCGAGAACCTCGCGGAAGCCTGCGCGCGGGCCGGCCGCCCCGTCGCAGAGGTCCGTCTGATGGCCGTCAGCAAGACGCATCCCGTCGAAGCCATCCTTGAGGCCTACGCCGCCGGGCAGCGGCTGTTTGGCGAAAATCGCGTGCAGGAGATGGCGGCCAAGGTGGGCGTGCTGAACGGACGCCGGGATCTCGAAATGCACCTGATCGGCCCCCTGCAAAACAACAAAACCGCCAGGGCAGCCGAGTTATTCTTCGCCGTCGATACGGTCGACTCGGAGAAAACAGCGGCGCGCCTCAATGCGGCGATGGAAACCTCCGGACGGACCCTGCCCGTGCTGCTGGAGGTGAAGCTCTCCGAGGAGGAGACAAAGCACGGCACAGCCGCAGGAGCGCTCCCGGCCCTGCTCGAGGCCGTCGCCGCACTTCCGCACTTACGCGTCAGCGGGCTCATGACCGTGCCGCCCATGGACGACGATCCGGAGACCGCGCGCCCCTACTTCCGCCGCCTGCGTGCGTTGCGAGACGAGCACCTGCCTCGCTACCCAACCCTGACGGAGCTCTCCATGGGCATGTCCGGCGACTTCCGCGTCGCCATCGAAGAGGGCTCCACCACCGTGCGGCTCGGCACAGCGATCTTCGGCCAAAGGGAGTCCCGCTGAACGCTCTAGGGCGTCGTCTCGTCGTCCGCCGATGAGCCGCGCCCGGCAAGCAGCATCGCAAGGCCCGCCAGCATCGCCGCAACACCGCCAACAAACAGGCCCGACATATACCCGGCCAGCCGCACAGCATACTCCGGCGTCCCATGCGCCACGGCACGTGCGACCACAAGGTGCGAAGTCAGCCAGCCAACCCCGGCAAACACCGCGACGACCAGCAGGACACGCACAAGCAGCCTGGGGTGTCGTGCCGTCAATGTAGGTCCAGACCTATTCCCACTCGATGGTTCCAGGCGGCTTTGACGTGATGTCGTAGACGACACGGTTGATGCCCCGCACCTCGCTGACAATGCGGCCTGAGATCGCGCGCAGCACCTCGAACGGCAGCGCCGCCCAGTCGGCCGTCATGCCGTCCTCGCTCTCCACCGCTCGGATCGCGCAGGTATACGCGTAGGTGCGCTGGTCGCCCATTACCCCAACGGTCTTCACCGGCAGCAGCACCGCAAAGCTCTGCCATAGCTTGGTGGTAAGCCCTGCGCGGCGGATCTCCTCCGCGCAAACCGCATCGGCTTCCTGCAAAATGGCAACGCGCTCCGGCGTGACCTCCCCAAGAATGCGCACCGCGAGTCCCGGCCCAGGAAACGGCTGGCGCTCCAGGATCTCCGTGGGCATGCGCAGATCGCGGCCCACGCGACGCACCTCATCCTTGAACAGATCGCGCAGAGGCTCGATCAACTTCAGCTTCATGTCTGCGGGCAGGCCGCCAACGTTGTGGTGGCTCTTGATCACGTGCGATGGTCCATGCACGCTGACCGACTCAATCACATCGGGATACAGCGTGCCCTGCACCAGCCACGCCACCTCTTCCCCGGCGCTGCGTTCGGCCTCAAAGATCTTTGTGGCTTCATCGTCAAACACCGAGATAAACTCGCCGCCGATGATCTTCCGCTTCGCCTCCGGATCGGTCACGCCGGCGAGCTTGCCCAGAAAACGCTCACTCGCATCAACAGCCACCACGTGCAGCCCAAGATCCTCGCGCATGGTCCTCTGCACGGCCTCGAATTCACCCTTGCGCAGCACGCCGTTGTTGACGAAGACACAGGTCAGCCGCTCGCCGATGGCACGCTGCACCAGCACCGCTGCCACCGAAGAATCGACCCCACCCGAAAGCGCGCAGATCGCGTGGCCCGTGGGTCCAACCTGCTCCCGTATGCGTGCCACGGTGGTCTCGATAAAGTGCTCCGGAGTCCAGTCCTGTGCCGCACCGCAGATGTCCACAACAAAGTTCCGCAGCAGCTCTGTTCCCTGCCGCGAGTGCACAACCTCCGGATGAAACTGCACGCCCCACATGCGGCGCACCTCGTTGGAGATCCCCGCGACCGCGTTGGCCGTACGCGCCACCACGGCGAAGCCAGGCGCCAGCGCCTCGGCATGATCGCCATGGCTCATCCAGACCTCAAGCTTCGCCGGCAGGCCGTGGAACAGCTCCGAAGGAGCGATCACTTCCACCTCGGCGTGGCCATACTCATGTGCCGCACCGGGCACAACGCGCCCGCCCAGGTGGTGCGTCATGAACTGCAGACCGTAGCAGATGCCCAGCAGCGGCAGCCCGGCATCCAGCACGGCCGGGTCGGCCTGCGGCGCGGCAACGTCGTACACCGATGAGGGCCCACCGGAGAGAATGATGCCCTTCGGCCGCAGCGCGAGCACATCCGCCAGGGGCGTTGTACATGGCAAAACGACCGAAAACACGTCCAGCTCGCGTACACGGCGCGCAATCAGCTGCGTGTACTGCGAGCCGAAATCGAGGATGACCACCGTTGCCGTTTGCGCGGCGGTCTGAAACTCAGGCTTGCTCAGGTCCACGACAGTAGTCTACCGCCGACGCCCCTGAGCGCATGCCGACTGCGTCCTACGCTGTTCTGGCAAAGACTTCTAATTGGGATCTTTGGAGCGCGTGTTCGTCACCGCGCCCATGATGCCCGCGCCCAGCAGCACGATCGCAATGCCGATCACCCAACGCTGTGGGACGTGCGCGATGTGGCAGACGTAAATTACGCCCGCAATCAAAACAATGGTTCCGAGCGTGTACAGACCGAAGGACATCGTCCATTCTCCATGCAGTGAAGTTTTTGGCGAACCGCCACCTAGGATACGACTTCACTCCCCCTGGCTGTCCGCGAGGGCAGCGCGTGGAACAAGGCTAGGTACGCCGCCCGGCGGATCACGTGAAACATGTCTGAGGCCAGCAGGTACAGAACGGCAGTCGCGATCCACCACTTGATAAGAAAACTCTGCGTCTCCACCGTCTGAAACGGCAGTGGACACGCCGACAGCACAAGCGACCACACCAGCAACGCAACCTTGACGATACCCAGCACCAGGTTGGTCTCCATCAATTTGGAGCGAAGCGGCCCGGCACCCACGGCAGCACGCAGGCTCGCCGCGAGGCCCTGGGGCCCTGCCATCACCAGCAGGGTCGCCAGGTCGACCACCCAGACCGAAACCGACCACAGCAGAAATAGCACCAGCGTGGCCCCCACCACCAGCGCGGCAAAGAGCACAAGGTTCGGCTCACTTCCCGCAGCCGCAGGGTTGGTGACGGTGTAGCGGCCACCGACAACGGCTGCCCAGCACCACAGCGCGAGCACAACTAGCAGCCCCGCGGTGCGCAGCAAGCCCAGCACAGCCAACGAGCCAGGACGTGCTCGCAACGATGGATCCAACCGCCGGTAGCTGACCGTGCGCCCAACCGCCGACACGACGGACCACACCACCAGCATGACCGGGGCAAGCCATCGGGCAGCGTGCAGCAGCGGGGGCAACAGCACAGCCGCCTGCCGGCTGATCGTCGCGGCCGCCTCGACCGGCTGAAACACCGTCATCGTCTGGAGCCCGACCGTATCCAGCGGCACCGCCGCCAGGGCGCCGGAGAGGACGTGCCATGCAAGCCACAGCAGCGGAACACCCGCCAGCCATCGCCACAGCACTTCGATCCCCGTCAGCCCAGGGCGCTTCCAGATGCGCGCCATCACTCCTACAAAGGACTGCGTTCCGCGGACCGGCAGCGTGCGGTGCAACAGCGGGCTGGTCTCAACGACGCCCATGGACTTCTCTCCTCCGCGCTCCTAACGAGCTCCTAAGCACGGCTTACTTGATGACCAGATTCACGAGCTTACCCTTGACCACCACGGTCTTCACCAGGGTCTTGCCGGCAAGCCGCGCCGCAACCTTATCGTTGGCCAGCGACGCCGTCTTCAGCGCCTCTTCCTCTGCATCCGCAGCCACCCGCATCACGATGACCAGCTTGCCGTTCACCTGCACCGGCACCTCAATCTCGTCAACCTTCGTGAGCTCCAGGTCAGCCACCGGGAACGGATGCCGCAGAAGATCATCCGTTCCGCCAAGCTCTTCCCATAGCTCCGCCGCAAGGAACGGCGCGAACGGCGCGAGCATCAGCGTGAGACTGCGGAAGAGCTCCGCGATCGTGCCTGCCGGCACCTCGCCCGCGTCAAGCTTCGCCTCCGCAGCACCGATCTCGTTCACCAGAATCATGATGGCGCTGACCGACGTATTGAAGTGCCATCGACCGTTGAAGTCCTCGGTCACCTTGGCGATCGTCTGGTGCAACGTCCGCAACAAGGCCGCCCCTGCCATTGTCTGCCCGCCCGCTGCGGCCGAAGGGATCTCATCACCTTGCAAAGGGTCCACACCGCGGACCACCGGGGCATACCTGGTCGCGAGCCGGTACACCCTGGAAAGAAAGCGGCTGACGCCCGCAACCCCATCTTCCTGCCAGTCCAGCTCACGATCGGGCGAGGTGGCAAACAGCGCATACACCCTGGTCGCGTCCACACCGAACTTGCCGATCATCTCGTCCGGCGAAACGACGTTGCCCTTGGACTTCGACATCTTCGCGCCGTCTTTGATCACCATGCCCTGCGTGAACAGGCGTTCCACCGGCTCATCATTCGAGATCACGCCGAGGTCGCGCATCACCTTGGTCCAGAAGCGCGAGTAGATCAGGTGCAGAATGGCATGCTCCACGCCGCCAATGTACTGGTCGATGGGGAACCAGTAGTTCGCCTTCGCTGAATCGAATGGCGCCGCGTCGTTATGCGCATCGGTGTAGCGATAGAAGTACCAGCTCGAGTCGACAAAGGTATCCATCGTGTCGGTCTCACGCCGCGCGGGGCCGCCGCACACCGGACACGTTGTCTCCACAAATCCCGGCACCTTGGCCAGCGGCGATCCACCCTCCTGCGTGATCGCCACGTTGTCCGGCAGCAGCACGGGCAAGGCGGACTCGGGCAATGGCACCACCCCGCCCGGCTCCATTCCCTCGTGCCCGCTCGTGCAATACACCATGGGAATCGGCGTGCCCCAGTAACGTTGGCGGCTCACGCCCCAGTCCTTCAACCGGTACGTCTTGGTGCGCTTGCCGAAGCCCCCGCGCTCGGCGTAGAGCCCCATCTTCTCCTGCGCTTCCAGGCACGGCTCCCCGGTCCACTCCCCGGAGTCGATCAGCACGGCCTCTTCTTCGCCGAGGTAGGGCAACGCTAGCTCGTCCGTATCGAGATTGGGCGCAACCACGCGCTTGATCGGCAGGCCATACTTGGTCGCAAACTCAAAGTCGCGCTCATCATGCGCAGGCACGCTCATAATGGCGCCCGTGCCGTAATCCGCAAGGATGTAGTTGGCCACCCAAATGGGCAGCGTCTCGCCCGTGAACGGATGAATCG
>CAXTFS010000249.1:0-5425 GCA_964243395.1 uncultured Acidobacteriaceae bacterium
CCTTGCCACTGTCTGCATCCCTGCGGAGGTACCGGCTCCGGCGCCCCTCATCACGGTGCGCGCCAAGCTGATGAAGTCGTTGCGAACCGGCACGCTGAAGCAGGGCGACACCTTCTTTCTGCGTACGGCGTCGGACTTCGAGAGCGGCAGCGATTGTGTGATCCGCGCCAACGCCACGCTCACCGGGGTTGTGAGTGAACTCGCCACCGGCAACGGCGGCTCTCACCGCGTAGTTTGGGGCGTGCGTTTCGAGCCGGTCGTGTGCGCCGGTGACGATGCGCAACAGAGGATCCCACTGCTCATCGCCATGCAGGCTTCCGTACCTGATCATGACGGCTTAAGCCGGCTCGAAACCGCGGCCATGGAGGAGCAGACCATGTTCGCCCTGAGCAGGAACCGTGACCCTGATCCCGGCGCAAATACCGGAGCCCATGCGTCACAAAGCCTGAGTGCCTTCGACCGGAAAACTCCCATTGATCCTCCGCTCAAAACCGGAGAGGTCCTCGACTTGGGCAAGGTGAGCATGGAACTTCCGACCAGCACGCCGGTGACCAAGCTCATCTCTGCGCGGGAGATCGAACTCGAACGGGGCACCGTATTCGTGATCCGCTTCGTGGACCTCGCGGGCCGGGCCGCTCCGGGTTCACTCAAGTTGGCAGCGCGGGTCGCCTCCAGGCCGCAGCCACCACCTGCCTCGACGGCGAAGGATCCCATCGAACTGGCTACGGAGGTTTGCGCCGCCTCGGGTTGTAAGCAGTTGCAGCCGCCCCGGGACGCCGCTGCCGGACAGGCAGCCTGGACGCTCCCCATGGCAGGCCTCGGTTTTGCACCCCGCCCCAACCAGACCCTCACCGACCTCGGCGATGATGCCACGGTCCGCTATCTAGGTAAGGAACATATCCTTCTGACGTTTACCCTGCACGTCTTACTACCGCGCCCGGACGGGCAGGCTGGCTGGGGCTCGAAGCCTCGCCGAGTCCGCGCGGTGTTGCTCTCGGCGAGCGATGGGCACGTGCTGCAAATGAAGGACTGGACCGTGTTCGATGAAGGCGGGCAGTACCTGTGGGCCTTAGGTGACGGGCACGTGCTGGCGCACGTAGGGAACGAACTGGTCTCGTATGACGGGAACCTGTCGCCACAGCAACACTTCGCCTTACGGGGACCACTCTCGTTTGTGAGCACATCTCCAGGTGGCGAGCTCTCCCTGATCGCCACGGTCCATGAGCGGCACACGCAAGGGGAACATCAGAAGCTGGTGGAATTCCTTGGGCCAAACACCCCCCTCCAGGAGGACTTCGACCTCACCGGCCTGGATCGCGATCTGCAACCGATCAGTACCCGCACCCTGCATGAGGAGCCGCCCAGACCGGCCCTGCTGGATGCTGCCATGGTGAACGTTGAGCCTTTCAGGGCTGACCTCTGGAACGTACAGGAGACCACCTCGGATGGCGTCAGAAAGACGCTGGCGCACGTTCGTTCCACGTGCGATATCCAGGTGCAATCCCTGCCCGGCAGTCTTCTGCTGGTGCGCGCCTGCGACGGAGCGGATCATGCAACCTCGTTGCGCTTGCTGAACGCGCAGGGAGCGACGTTGCTGAAGGATCTTGCACCGTATGGCGACTACGTACAGGAAGCTGCGACCGACACAAGCGCCGCAACCGTGGCCATTGCCACGTCCCACTTCGACCGGCCCATTGAGCTCAAGAACACGATGCGAGCTGGCGACTTCAAAGACCTGACCGTGACGGCGTATCGCACCAGGGATGCCAAGCGCATCTTCGTCGCCAGGTCGCCTGCCGGCTCCGCGATGCGCCAGACGATGGCACTTTCCCCGGATGGCGATCGCCTCTCCGTGCTGACGTCAGAGAGCCTTCAGACGTACACGCTGCCGTAAGACACTTCCGGGCGAGGGTTCAGCTCGGGGCTGATGGAAAGAGAGGTTGGTGGGCAGTGAGGGACTCGAACCCCCGACATCCTGCTTGTAAGGCAGGCGCTCTAACCAACTGAGCTAACCGCCCCACCGTAGTTGAATTGTACGGTGCGCGCGTGTCCACGCGACTTGGATTTCGCCGTGTTTCAGCTCAGCCAGCAACCTTTTCGGATAGCTTGGACACCCGGCTAAGGGCGTGCCGACGTCGTGCTTGCCTTCGCGGGAGGACCGGCTCCTCGCGTTGGGTTCGTTGTCGCGAGGCGCTGCCGAATCGCGGCAGCCAGAAGCGTCGAGGCCACCGGGACCGACTTCGGTTCCATGTGCGCGTAGTACACGTCGCCCGCGAATGAACTCGGTGGCAGCACCACCGGCGGCGCTGCATCGACTGCCGCGTACGAACGTCCGAGCAACTGCGCCGTGTTGCTGCATCCCGGCACAGGCGCGAGGTACACGATCACCTGTGTGCCCGGCGTAGAGAAACGCCGTACCAGCTCCTGCACCGACGCCACGCCCGTGTGATCGAGGAAGTTTTGGGGAAGACTGCAGCCCGCGGTCAACGGGGGGAACGGTTCCGTGAAGTCAACGTGCCCGAGCGCCTTCGCCGTCGTTTCTTCGCGGTTTACCCCGTGCAGGGCGGCATGAATCATCTTCGGCCCAAACGTGCTGAAGAATCGGAACGGAAAAACCAGGAGCTCGGTTGGGTGCCGCCATGCGAACTGGGCAATTTCGCGCGCACTCATGTGCCGCAACATCATCTCTTCGCCTTCAAACAGCCGTGCCTGCGTCACATTGTCAAAATCGAGGTTCCAGGCGGAGAAGTAGAGGACCAGCACGCGTGGCGCCCGGTTGAATTGGAGGTAGTTTCGCAGCGGTTTGTCGCCGGTGACCGGGATGCTGCCGACCGTGTCCGGGAGCACGATACTGCGAAGGCCCAGCTCCGCATGGATTACCCGCGGATCGATGCCCAGAAAGGCGCTGGAGTCGCCAAAAATGACGACGTCGGCATTCTCCCCATGGGTGTTGAAGGCGTACTCCAACATGGGTCCCCACTGCGACGTTGCCCACTGCTCATAGTGGGGCCGCGTCGCGATAAAGAAGGCCAGCGGGTAGAGCAGAGCGGGCAGCAGCAGCATCCACCCGAGATACCGCAGAAAGGGCGCCCGTGTTTGGCCGTGTTGGAGGCGCGCTGCGACTGGGTCATCGTAAGGAGCCTCGGCTCGCTGCTGGCTGCTGAACATCGTTCCCAGACTATCGCTTCCAGCTGCGATGCTCACGTCGGCGAATCACAGCCCCTTGCAACTAGCTGCCTGTTTCCTTGGCCTTCAGCTTGGTCCCGATCAAGTCCGCAAGATGGCCGACGTTGTGCAGTGACTCGATCTCGAAGGTTTTGAACCGGATCTTCATGCGGGCCTCGATTGCAACCACCAGGTTAACGTGGGCAGCCGAATCCCAATCGCGAATGTCGGCGGCCGTGGTCTGCGGTGTCAGGACAATCGCATCATCGTCAAAAACATCGCGAAAGATCTCGGTTAGCTGGCGGTAGATCTCGGCGTTTTCCATGCATCTCCATCGGCGGGTCGTCGATCGCTCACGCCTCGCTTCGTTCTCCTCTGGGGCGTCACGAGGAAAGTTCTCCGTACGATTGTAAGGGACCTCGGTAAGCACCCAGTCCTCTCACGATCCGCTGCTTAACGCTGACGAAGTGGCCTGCTAAAGTTGTGCCGATGAACACTCAACGCCGGCAACTGTTGAAGATCTCTCCGCTTGCCATCGCGGCCGTAACAGGTTCCATTGCACCGGCACAGAACGGTGACGCGTCCGCACCGACGATCCCGATGTTCTTTGATGTTCGCAGGTACGGTGCATCCGGTACCGGCCGGCACCTGGATTCCCCGGGGGTGAACGCTGCGATCGAGGCCGCCGCCGCGGTCGGCGGCGGCACCGTGGTCTTCCCTGCCGGCACCTATCTCTGCTTTTCGGTTCGCCTGCGAAGCAACGTTCACCTCTTTCTTTCGCAAGGCGCCATCCTTCTAGCGGCCGCCTCGCCGCTGCCGGGGCAAACGACGGGCGAACTGGGCGGAGTGTATGACGCAGCGGAGCCGAAGACCTCCTACGATGCCTACCAGGATTACGGCCATAACCATTGGCACAATTCCCTTCTCTGGGGTGAGGATCTCGAGAACATCGGCATCAGCGGGCCCGGTTTGATCTACGGCAAGGGCTTGTCCTTCGGTGGATGGGTGAAGGGGGAAGGCCGCGGAGGCTATCCCCTGTACACAGCGGAGCAGCCTGGCGTCGGCAACAAAGCCATCGCGCTGAAGAACTGTCGCAACGTCTCACTCTGTGACTTCAGCATCCTCAAGGGTGGGCACTTCGGCATCCTCGCGACCGGCGTCGACAACCTGATGATCGATCACCTCACGATCGATACCGATCGCGATGGGATGGACATCGATTGCTGCAAGAACGTGCATGTTTCGAACTGCACCGTGAACTCGCCTTGGGATGACGGGATCTGCCCGAAATCAAGCTTTGCGCTTGGCTACCCTCGCGCGACAGAAAACGTCACCATCACGGGCTGTACCGTCACCGGCTGCTACCGCCTCGGAACGGTCCTCGACGGCACCTACAAGAAGTTCGCCGCGGACGAGAAGGTCTACCGCACGGGCCGGATCAAGTGTGGCACCGAATCGAACGGCGGCTTCAAGAACATCTGCATCAGCAACTGCATCTTCGAAGGCTGCAGCAGTCTCTCGCTCGAGAGTGAGGACGGCGCACTTTGCGAGGACATCACCATCTCCAACATCACCATGCGTGACCTCGTCCATGGTCCATTATTTTTCCGTTTAGGATCACGCCTGCGCGGTCCCCGGGAGTCGACCCGGGTCGGCGCACTGCGGCGCATTCTGGTGTCGAATGTTGTCTCATCGAACTCTGCGGCGAGCATCGGCAACATCCTCTCCGGCATTCCGGATCATCCCCTTGAAGACATCAAGATCGCCAACCTCTACATGCAGCATCGGGGCGGCATCGGGGCGGAGCAGGCGAAACTTGTTCCCCCGGAAGTAGTCGACAAGTACCCGGACCCCGGGATGTTCGGCGCGATGCCGGCACAGGGTTTCTTCCTTCGCCACATTCAAAATCTGGAGATGAGCCATGTGGAGATTGCGCCTATGGCGCCGGACGCTCGACCGTCGTTCGTGCTGCAGGACGTAAACCGCGCTGACTTTCTAGCGGTTACCGCGCCGACGATGCCCCCGGCGTTCGACCTGCGCGCTGCAAGGGACGTTCGCGTCCATCTTTGCCGCGCCGCGCCGGACGCTGTCTTCGAGAACGCCACGGGCCGAATCCACTAGCTTCGCAGCCTCTGACAGCAAACAATCTCGTGCGGGTGAATGGATCGCTCACTTCGCCTAAGTCTTTCGACCGTTTAGGTGTAGTGGCGGGGACGACGGGGCTCGAACCCGCGACCTCTGCCGTGACAGGGCAGCGCTC
>CAXTFS010000250.1:0-5420 GCA_964243395.1 uncultured Acidobacteriaceae bacterium
GTGTAGAAACCAACCCGCATCAGTACGACAAACGTCGCACCATGGAAGGCGCCGTGCTCTTCTGCCTCCGCACCGGTGAGAATCCGGTCGATACCATTGGCAGGATCAGCCGCCAGCTTGTCCAGCACCGCCTTCACTCGCTGGCGCGTGGTGATGTCGTTGGGATCGTGCAGCATGACGGCGGCCATGCCGCCGGCCAGCCACGGCTGGGCGGTCCAGGCAGTGACCGTCGGCACGGCCGAGCCTGGAGCGGGCTTGCCAATGGTGATCAGGCCGGCCTGCAGGAATGGTAGGTACAGATTCACTTCATCATGAATCGGTGCAAAGCCATGATCGGAGACGACAATCACCGTCGTTGCGGGATTGGCCGTATTCGCCGCCGTGATCAGCTGGCCGATACAGGTGTCAAGGCCCTCGAGATCTGCGTTCGCCTCCGGGCTGAACGGCGCATGGAGATGCTCTTCCTCATCCAGCGAGCTGAGGTGCACCGTCATGAAGTCGGGGTGCTTATGGGTCAGGAGATCGACGGCAAAGGTGGTGCGAGTGCGGTCTGCGGCAAGCGTCAGCTCGGTGCCCATGGTGTACGGTCCGAGACGGCGCTGCATCTCGGCCAGCGCGCCCGCGGGACGGCTCACGGCGTTCATCAGGTAACGATCCTGGGGATTGCCGGCCTGAACCGAAAGCGAGCCGCGCCAGTACTCCGGGATGTTGTCGTCGATCACATCCGAGTCGACCGTAACCGGCCAGCTGACGCTCGCCGTGTGCAACCCTGCCGCGTGGGCTGCGCTCCACAGCGTGGGGACCTTCACCTGATCGCTATACCAGTACCAGGCACCGTCGAAGTGCCGCTCGGGATCGAAGATCTGGTTGTTATAGACCCCGTGTGTCGCCGGCAACACACCTGTGACCAGCGTGGTGTGGCTCGGATACGTCACCGTAGGAAAGACCCCGTGTACGCCCTCAGCGTATGCACCGGCCACCATGAAGCGGCGCAGGTTGGGGACCTTAAGGCCGTGCTCGTCGGCGTGGGTGACGTAGTCGGGCCGCATGCCGTCGACCGAGATCATGAGCACGGGCCCGTGTGTCTGGGCTTGCGAAGCATAGGGACCATTAGCGGTCAGAAACACAGAGAGCAGCGATAGTCGCATGATCATAGCGTGGTCACTCACGAGAACGAATCTATGTGCTTCTTAAAGGAATACCGGCGTAGCACTGAGTGCACTTTTGTGATTGCTCGGGCAGAGCACCAGCTTAAGCGCGAACTTAACGTTCGCGCTTAAAGATGCGACTCGAATCTCCGCGCCACAAGGAGAAGATGTGATGCTCTAGTAGATCAGCTTCAGCGCGAACTGAACCACACGAGGCGTGAAAGTACTGGAGATTATGCCACCCGTTGTGGGGCTGCCTCCCTGCGTGCCAGAGGGACTGCTAGGCAGGTAGAAATTGCTGTGGTTGAGGATGTTGTAGAGTTCCGACCGGAACTCTATCTTGAGGCTCTCAATAGGGGTAGAGAAGCGCTTATTGACATCGACATCCAGCTCGTTCAGCTCGGGCGTGCGGCCGGCATTGCGGCCCAGGTCACCAAACGGCTGTCGCAGAACTCCACCTGCGCTGCGGATCGAAGGCAGCGAGAGCGCGGCGTAGTTCACGTATTGAATGTAGCCAGTATTTGCCTGCTGCACTTTGCGGCCTTGGGTCAGCGGCACACCAGCGATGCGGTTGGGCCGGTACAGATTGACGCCGCGGTAGTTAGCGGTGATCTGCGTCGAAGCCACTTGGGCTGAGTTGGGCGTGTAGGTCAGGTTAAAGGGAGTTCCGGCCTGCGCGGTGTTGATGGCACTGATCTGCCAACCGCCGGCAACAGCATCGACAAAGGGACTGGCACCAGCGCCAAAGCGGCGCCTCCGACCGTAAGGCAGGTCGTAGACGAGGCTGGTGACGTCGGCGATTGGCAGGTTGTAATCGGATTGGGCGTATTCTGCGCGAAGGTTGTTAGCGTCCTGCGGCGAAGGTGTGTTGCCTTCAAGTGATGAACTGGCGTTGTCCAGCGAGTGTCCCCAGGTGAAGCTGTTGAGCAGTGTGAGCCCACCAACCATGCGCTGCTCATAGCGAACCTGCAGCGAGTTGTAGTTCGAGTACGCTTCGTTGAGCGCCTCCGTGATATCGGACGGCCACGCCGTGAAGGGTCGTACATAGCCGCCAGTGGCGGTGATGCTGCGCTGATTGCCGTTGAGCAGCTGAAGCAGCTTTAAGCCGTGATTGCCGACATAAGCGACGTCAACCAGGCTGTTCTTGAATAGCTGCTTCTGCACCGCCAGGTAGTAGCTTTCCACGTAGCTGTCGCGGTTGTGACGAGGCGACCAGGTCACATTGTCTGTAGCGGGGTTGAAATTGGTCGCGAGCGCTGCGGGAAAGCCCTGGTCGATGCTAACGTAACAAGTTTCCGTTGTTGAACCAACCGGGATGATCTGTGACGGCGCGGGAGAAACGCAATGATTGCTCTTCGTGGGCACGATCTGGGTAACAGCAGCAAACTGAGCCTGTGGAGCGTTGATGGCCAGGATGTCGCCAGAGCCCGCGCGGTTGTAGTGTACGTAACTGGTACCGAAGCCGCCTCGCAAGCTCACCGTTGGCATGGGCGCGTAAGCGAAGCCGAAGCGGGGTGCAAAGTCGTTCAAGTCAGGATCGACCAAGGTGTGGCCGTACACTCCCGAGCCGCTGGTAGCGATGATGCCGTTGCCAGCAACCGCACCAGGCGAGAGGGTGAGCACGGTTTGCGTGGTGGGATCGAAATTCGAGACGTAGTTATTCCGCTCGGAGTAGGGTGAACCGTACTCCCAACGCAGGCCGAGACTGAGGGTAACGTTGGGCTTGACCTTCCAGTCATCCTGCGCGTAAGCGCTTTGCAGCGTCTCGCGAAGATGCGCTTCAAAGTTGTTAGCCAGAGAGTAGGTGCTGCTGAGACCGAAGAGAAAGTCAGCCCAATACGCGTCGGCTACCTTGGTTGTCGAACTGCTGGAGTAGCCACCGCCGAAGGCAAAGGCACCGTAGAGCGGATTGTTGTCCAGAACCCCCATCCAAATCTTTTCCCACTCGTAGCCGAACTTCAAAGAGTGGTCCCTTCTCACCCATGTGTAGTTGATCTTGGGGTCCAACAGCGAAGGGTTCTGGAACTGGGGGTTAGTGGTCTGTCGGCCAAACGCCGTGAAGCCACCGGAGATGCCGATTGCGGGCAGACCGCCAGCGAGGCTCGGTGTAGTGGGCAGCCCTGGAATGTCGAACGGCGTAGTGCCCGTACTCAGCGGCGTCTTGCCGGCTTTTGTCTTGGAGACTCCGAGACGAACATCCAGGACGCGGTCGGAGCCAAAGGTGCTGGTGTACCCAAACGCCACCTGCTGGTCCGAAATGCGCTGGATACCGGAGCTCTGCCCTTCCAGCGGCAAAGGGATCGTCTGGAAGTTGGTGCCAGTCTCCTTTCGGTCGCTAAGACGCAAAAAGAACGTCGAAGTGGGATTGAGTGTGTAGTCGAGCCGTAGGTCACCCTTGTCAAAGACGTCGCGGAAGGGTACCTGAACGGAGTAGTCGTTGCTGTTCTGACCAGTGGTTGCGGAGCCGCTGAGTGGCAGGCCAGGAACATTCTGCTTAAAGGCATTAACGATCTCCAACGAGAGAGGGTTGAAGGCGGCCGTCGGAATGGCAGTATCGGCAGCATACGTCACGCCTGTGAGCGGGTTTGTCACCGAAGTGACCAAAACGCCATTCAGTTCATTTTGCGTCGGCAGCGTCAGCACAAAGAGGGGCTTGGTGGTGGCGCGCAGGCCCTCGTAAGCGATAAAGAAGAAAAGCTTGTTGTGGAGAATTGGGCCACCGACATCACCACCGAATTGGCTCCGGTTGGTGGTCGGCTTGCGAAACGGTACAGCCCCGCCGGTGCCGATGAGCGTGGGCTTGAAGAAGCCGGCGGCGTTGAGGTCGGTGTTGCGAAAAAATTCGTACAGCGTGGCGTGAAAACCATTGCTGCCGCTCTGAGAGGCTACGTTAATAGTGGCGCCCGAGCTGCGCCCATATTCTGCGCCTTGATTGTTGGTCACCACGCTGAACTGAGCGACGGAGTCAGGCGGGACGTCAATGATCTGGTTGTCGAAGCCCTGGTTGGACTCTCCGTAAGAATTGTTGTCTAGGCCATCGAGCAGGAAGTTGTTGAATACCGACCGCTGGCCGTTGACGTTGTAAGCTCCTTGCCGGACGAGGGCGTTCAGATTGCTCGAGGTCGTCGCCGCCGTGGGTGCTTGGCGGACCCCGGTGACCAGACCAAGCAGGTCCTCATAGTTCCGATTCACCAAAGGCAGGGCTTCAGACTGGTAGTTGGTGATGGTCTGGTCGCGTTGACTCTGCTCAGTTTCCACCTGTAGCGCCACATCGTCGACTTCGACCGTCGCTTCGGCCGTGCCCACCGGCAAAGTCAAGTCGATGCGCTGCCGGTTGCCGACCGAAACGGTGATGCTTCGTGCTTCGGCGCTTGAGAAGCCCAGCGCGCTTGCTGAGACTGTGTAAACGCCGACGCGCAACTGCGGAGCGTCGTACTCCCCGTTATCACCAGTCTTGGTTGTCGTGACTACACCGGTCGCTGTATTGGTGATCGCGACCACAGCGTGGGCGATCGTTGCCCCACTCGCGTCCTTGATGGTGCCCAGCACACTTCCGTTCTCATACTGAGCACGCAGGGAGGGGGTGAGTAGCACCGTACTCGCTACCAGGACCGCCGAAGCAATAAGGTTCAACGGCCAGAATCTATTCTGCATTCCGGAAGGGTAAATGGCTACTCATTGCTCGCCCGTGAAGCTGGAATGAATGCTGTATGACAGATATCCGTTGGGTTACCTTTTCACCCTTCTATGGAGCGTCAGCACCGTTCAGGAAGCAACCAACCGCGTCGCTCTGATTCACGGCCAATTCGCCCGATGAGGATTTGAATCTCCCCAAATCGGACGCCGTGGACGAGCGAAGGGGGGACTGTTGACCCTGAGTCAGGGGTCTCTCCGAAGCTGATCACCTCGGTGGGAATGTAGGCCAATCATAAGGGAACTTATGTCTGATAAGGAACATTCCGTATCGTTTGCATGTAGCGCCCAAGTAGAAATGTCCCCTCTCTGCCAAGTTGAAATGTCCTACAAGGATGGGCTTGGTAGCGATGAGCGAGCGGGATCTGCAACGCATTGAAGTGTTGACGGAAGTTCTGGCCGGGCGGCGAAGCGTCGCTTCTGCTGCCGTGGTGTTGGCGATCAGCGATCGCCAGGTGAACCGGTTGCTGGTGCGGTACCGCGATGGTGGCGAAGGTGCGCTGATCCGTGGGGCCCGCGGTTGAACCTCGAACAACCACCTGGAGTCCGGGGTTCGGGAGTATGCGCTGGAGCTGGTGC
>CAXTFS010000251.1:0-3819 GCA_964243395.1 uncultured Acidobacteriaceae bacterium
GCACGAGCTGCACAATGCGGCCGCCCATCAGATCAATGGAAGGAATCAACATGGAGCCAGTGTAGCGAGTCTCCCGCACCGGGCCGCAAAGGGACCGCATCGCTATGGTCCATGCCACTCAGGAACGAGGAGGTCTGCCCATAAGCAATCAGCCGTGCCCTTCCTGAGCCAGAAGCAAGCGGCTTCAGCCGCAGGGGTACGTCCGGC
Source organism: uncultured Acidobacteriaceae bacterium (assembly GCA_964243395.1). Taxonomy (GTDB): domain Bacteria; phylum Acidobacteriota; class Terriglobia; order Terriglobales; family Acidobacteriaceae; genus Granulicella. The sequence goes on from CAXTFS010000251.1 coordinate 208, forward strand.
GCCGCTCGGTTTTTCTAGCAGGGCAGCCGCATCGCCACACCACTCCGCGCGACCTCAGCCTTCAGCGCCCGCGAATCCGTTACGCCGAAATGGAAGATACTGGCCGCCAGGGCCGCATCGGCCTTGCCGCGCGTGAACACCTCGGCAAAGTGGGCCGCTGATCCGGCGCCGCCCGACGCAATCACCGGGATCTGCACGGCCTCCGACACCCGCGCCGTCAGCTCGCAGTCAAAGCCGTTACGGGTGCCGTCGGTGTCCATCGAGGTCAGCAGGATCTCACCTGCGCCACGTTCCTCCGCCTCCCGCGCCCAGTCCACCACGCGGCGCCCGGTTGGCGTGCGGCCCCCGCTGACGTACACCTCCGCCTCGCCAACAGGATCACTGGCGCCAACCGCCCGACGCGCATCGATGGCGACGATCACCGCCTGCGCCCCAAAGCTCGCACCAATGTCGCCGATCAACTCCGGCCGTGCCATCGCCGAAGAGTTGATCGACACCTTGTCCGCGCCCGCCTCGAACACCAGGGCCGCATCCTCCGCGGACCGGATGCCGCCACCCACGGTGAACGGCACAAACAGCGCCTCCGCCGTGCGCTTCACCGTGTCCAGCAGCGTGCCGCGGCCCTCGTGCGTGGCCGTGATGTCCAGCAGCACGATCTCGTCCGCACCCAGCGCCGCGTGGCGGTGCGCCAGTTCCGCCGGATCGCCCGCATCAACAATGTCGACGAATTGCACGCCCTTCACCACGCGCCCACCTCGCACATCCAGGCAGGCGATCACACGCTTAGTCAGCATGGCTTTACGAGGGGGTTCATTTAGGAAGACCCATGCCGCCGCCCATCACGGGGCACCCGGCTGCCTTCGGCGCCGCGTCGGCACCCGCAGGCGCAAAGCCGAGATCGTCCGAGCCACCGAACGTGATGTGGTGCATGCGACCCATGCCGGCGAGCTGCTTGTGCACCATGGTGAACGCGGTCTGCAGGGCATCCACGGCGTCAACGCCGCGCGCCGGCGACACATGCTCCCGCCCCATCGCACTCATTTTGAACACGCAGGCCCAGCCCTTACCCTCCAGCAGGATCGGCCGAGCGAACACCACGGAGAGCTGGCCCTTCTGCTCGGCGCCGGTCTCGTCATGCGCTTCGATCTCCAGCACGCGGTCGGCCATGGGATCGAACGGCAGCTCATTCACGCCCGTCCAGTTGTTGATCTGGTCCAGCTTGACCATCGGCACCGCCAGCGACGAGATGTGCAGCCCGTCGTCGGTCGAACCGCTGATTGTCGCCGTGCCCTCCAGATCCGTTTGTTCCGTGTCGTTCAGGTCCGTCGCTGTGCTCATTCCGTTCTCCTTGTCATTCCGCAGCCATGTAGTCATCCCGCAACTCTTGTTGTCATCCTGAAGCCCCTGTTGTCATCCCGTAACGCAGCAGGGGTCTACTTTCGGTGCCGCCACGGCTCATCCAGAAGCTTCGATGCTAAAGCGCGAGAAAGTTCTTCAGCACCCGCAAACCGGTTTCACCCGACTTCTCCGGGTGAAACTGCACGCCCATCACGTCCCCGCGCTCCACCGCCCCCGTAAAGGCACCGCCGTAAAGCGTCGTCGCTGCGGTGTCGTCCGAGACCGGCGCGCGCCACGAGTGCGTGTAGTACACAAAGCTGCCCGGAGCGATGCCGGCCAGCAGCCGCGAACCCGGCCGGATCGACTCCAGCGAGTTCCAGCCCACATGCGGCGCCTTCAGCTCGGCCCCGTCATACAGCGCGGGGAAGTGCTCGCACCGTCCGCTGAACTCCCCCAGACCCGCCGTCTCCGGCGCCTCCGAAGATCCCTCGTATAGCCACTGCAACCCCACACAGATGCCCAGAAACGGAACGCCTTCAGCAACCGCCGCCCGCGTCGCTGCGGTCAACCCAAGCTCGTTCAGCAGCTGTGTCGATCGGAAATGTCCAACACCCGGCAACACGATCTTGCGCGCCCGCCGTACATCGCTGGGCTCCTGCGTGACATGGACGTCTTCCGCACCGAGGTAGCGGAGCGCCTTCACAACGCTGGTCAGATTGCCCGCTTTGTAATCAATAACAGCAATCATGTCAGGTCAGTCCAGCGCACTGCGCTGCGGAATGACAGAGGGGAAATGTTACGTATGACAAGGGAGAAATGCTGCGGGAATGACAAAGAAGCGCTGCGGAACCCAAAGGGAGCCAACGCCATCACAGCAAACCCTTCGTACTCGGCAGCAGCTCCCGCATGCGCTCATCCCGCGAACAAGCCCCACGCATCGCCCGCGCAAAGGCCTTGAAGATCGCCTCGACCTTGTGATGGTTTGAGCGGCCATACATCGTCTTCACGTGCACATTGGCCTTGGCGCCGCGGGCAAAGCCGTCAAAAAAATCCGGCACGAGCTCGGTCTGGAAGTCGCCCACCAGCGGCTGCGTCAGCGCATCGTCCACAACGCACGACACACGCCCGGAAAGGTCGACCGCACACACTGCCAGCGTCTCATCCATGGCCATGACGAAGTAGCCCGCGCGCAGGATGCCGCGCTTGTCGCCCAACGCCTCGCCAAAGGCTTCTCCCAAGGCGATGCCCACATCTTCAACCGTGTGGTGCTGGTCCACATCGAGGTCCCCTGTGCAGGTCAGCTCCAGGTCGAAACCACCATGTTTGGCAAAGCTCTCCAGCATGTGGTCGAAGAAGCGGATGCCCGTCGAAACGTGGTATTGGCCCGTCCCATCGACGTTCAGCCGCAACGCAATCTTTGTCTCCAGCGTATTGCGATTCACGCCGCCGACACGCGCGGTTTCAGCCGCGGGGGACACCGTCTCCTGCAAAACATCGCTCATTAGTAGGGATTTCCATCGCGCTTCAAGCGGGTGAGTTCAACCATGGCGTACACAAGCGGCACGACCATTAAGCAAGGCACGCCAATCGCCACCGCGTGTGCGTAGGGGCTGTGCTGGAAGTGGTGCATCAGGGGCATGGACATGCCGCCCATGGTGGCCGGCAGGGTGGCAGCGGCGACTACGCGTTTACGACGGGGGTCCATAGGGGCTCATGCGACGAGGTTGGCTGATTGTAGCGCCGCAGCTCACCGCGGCAAACGTTACCGTCGTACCCGGGTGCGGCGAGCTTCCAATACACGCATCAACACGTAGGCAAACAGGCCGGAGAGCAGGATGCACCAGAGGATGACGAACGGAGCAAGGAAGCGCGTGCCATGCCAATGGTCCACTCCGAAGATGCCGAGCACGCCCAGCAGCGGAATCAGTGGCGCGATCATGAGCGGCTTGCTGCGGAGTGGCATCATCGTCGCCTAGTGCGAAGACCCCGCGTTCGGCAAAGTACGGTTCTGCCGCTGAAAGGCAAGTTTCTGGTAAACCAGCGCAACGATTGCGGCGAGCACGCAAAGGAACAGAAATGTGAAGACTGCCACCGCGGCGATACCCGCCGAAACGCTGAAGAACAGGGCAACAAGGATCGGCATGGATGCAAAGCTGAGCCAGCCCAAGACACTACTTCTGAACCGAAACTGCCGGCGTACTGTGTTCAAGGTGAACTCCTTCTCACCTCTATCAGATGCTCGGGATGTCTATTCGAACTCTCGGGGCGAAGAGC
>CAXTFS010000251.1:3829-5402 GCA_964243395.1 uncultured Acidobacteriaceae bacterium
GAGCTGGTACGACGTGCGTGCATGCCTTCAGGGGGTGTCCAGCCGATCTCCGCCAGAGACGCCTGGAGGGCCTCGATGCCGCGTGTGACATGCTCTTCCGGGCCGATGGTCAGCCGCACATACCCCTCGCAGCCCGGATCGGACGAGCGATCGCGCAGCAGCACACCGTGGATGCGCATCGTGTCGCAGAACTGCTTGTGCCTCGGGCCGATATCCATTAACACGAAGTTGGCCGCCGACGGCCAGAAACGCACATGGGCCTCGCGCAGCGCAGCCATGACGCGCTCCCGTCCGCTGTGCACCTGCGACGTGTACCAGTCGAGGTAGACCGTGTCGGCGATGGCCTCCGGCAACACCGCCAGCGCCACGCCGTTGACGTTGTAGGGCGAGCTCACCTTGCGCAGGTAGCCGATCAGCTCGGCATTGCCTGCGAGCATGCCGACGCGCAGATTAGCCAGGCCGTAGGCCTTTGAAAACGTGCGCGCCACGATGAGATTCGGCACCGTTGCGACATCCGGCAGAACCGTGTCGCCGAAGAAGTGAAAGTAGGCCTCATCGACCATCAGCACGGCGTGCGGGGCTGCCTCGGCGATGGCCAGCAGGTGCTCACGGCTCACAACGGACCCGGTCGGATTGTTGGGCGAGGCCACGATGATCAGCTTCGTGCGCGGTGTGATCGCGGCAAGAAAACGTTGGAATGGAAAGCCGAGGGAATCGTCCGTCTGCACGCGCACCAGACCCGCGGTCATCATGCTCACCGAGACGTCATACATGAAGAATGTGGGCGTACAGATCAGGGCTTCGTCGCCCTCATCGAGAAAGGCACAGGCCATCAGGTGAATCGCCTCGTCCACGCCATTGGTCAGGATGAGCTGGTCGCTGGCAAGACCCAGGTGCGCGGCCACGATGCGCTCCACCGGCTCGCGCTCGGGATAGATTGTGAGGCCTTCCGCGGTAAGCTCCCGCAGCTTGGCCAGCACGCGCGGGCTGGGCGCGAGGGTGTTCTCGTTGAAGTCGAGCCGCAGGGCAGCACGACCCGCAAGCGGCGGATGGTATTCGGGCATCGTCAGCACGCGCGCGCGTGGTTTCGGCACGGCGGCGGTCTGTGTGCGTTCCGCGGAATCGGGTGGAGCGGTGGTCAACGTGCTCATGTTAAAACCTCGAGCGGCAAAGAAGAGAAGGATGAGCCCGAACGAAATGAAGTGCGTGATGAGCAGCGCTAGCGCATGCGGACGCGCACACTTTCCGCATGGCCGGTCAGCCCTTCGGCCTCGGCCAGCGCAATCGTGTGCGGACCCACCTCGCGCAGGGCATCGCGCGTGTACTGCTGCACGGTAATCAGCTTCACAAAATCCAGCACACTCAGCCCCCCGCGCACCCGCCCCACACGCCCGGTCGGCAGCACGTGATTGGGTCCGGAGATGTAATCGCCCATGGACTGCGGCGTGTGGTGGCCCACAAACACGGAACCCGCATTCTGCACCCAGCGCAGATCGCTGCCCGCATCCACGGTGAGGTGCTCGGGCGCGAGCCGGTTGGTCAATGCCCGTGCCTCTTCGACATCCGAGGTCAC
>CAXTFS010000252.1:0-5401 GCA_964243395.1 uncultured Acidobacteriaceae bacterium
GGCGTCGCCGTCATCAAGGTCGGTGCAGCTACCGAAACCGAGATGAAGGAGAAGAAGGCCCGTGTCGAAGACGCGATGCATGCAACCCGTGCAGCCGTCGAGGAAGGCATCGTTCCGGGCGGCGGCGTAGCGCTGATCCGTGCGGCGAAGGCTGTCGACGCGTTGGTGCAGACGCTACAGGGTGACGAGAAGATCGGTGCACAGATCATCCGTCGCGCTGTGGAAGAACCGCTGCGCATGATCGTCCACAATGCGGGCGAAGAGGGTGCGGTGGTGATCAACAAGATCCAGGAATCGTCCGACACCAACTTCGGCTACAACGCCGGAACGGGCAAGTACGAGGACCTGGTAGCAGCCGGTGTCATCGACCCGACCAAGGTTACGCGCACTGCCCTGCAGAACGCGGCCTCGATCGCCGGCCTGATGCTCACCACGGAAGCCATGATCTCCGAGATCCCGGAGAAGAAGGAAGCCGGCGGCGGCGGTCATCAGCATGGTGGCGGCGGCGGCATGGACGGCATGTACTAGCACGCAGCTACACACAAAGCAGAAAGGCCCCGAGGCGATCATCTCGGGGCCTTTCTGCTGCTATCGGCTTCTTATTGGAACTCAGGGTAGTCAGCGCTAAGCGTCGTCTCTTCCCAGGCTTCGAAGTCCCGCTCCAATGCATCGATCTTCTGGTGCGCCAGGTTCAGTGCGGGCTTGCCGAGCAGCAGGCGCAGCGGTGGATCTTCGGAGATTACGGCCGTGATGATGGCGTCGGCTCCGCGAACCGGGTCGCCCTGCTGCTGACCGCTACGGGCACGGCTTTGCCGGCGACGTTCGCCAGCCGTCGCGTCGTAATCGTCGATGACTGTCTTCGACTCAAGCAGCGAACGCCCTGCCCAATCCGTGCGGAACGGCCCCGGCTCGACGATGATGACCTTGATGCCGAGGGGCGCCACCTCAATGGACAGCGACTCTGAAATGCCCTCGACGGCAAACTTACTGGCATGGTAGTAGCCCGTGGCGGCAAAGCTCATCAGGCCGCCGATCGACGAGACGTTCACGATGCGGCCACTGCGCTGCTTACGCATCCCTGGCAGCACGGCATTGGTCAGAGTCACGAGGCCGAAAAAGTTGGTTTCAAAAATGGCCCGAATCTGCTCCTCTTCGCCCTCTTCGACCGCGGCCAGATAGCCGTAGCCCGCGTTGTTCACCAGAACATCGATGCGTCCGAACTTCTCTGTTGCCAGACGCACAGCCTCGGCAACCTGGGCCTTGTCCGCGACGTCCAGCTTGACGGCCAGAGCATTTTCTTCATTGCCGGCGACGATGTCCTGCACCTGGTCCGGGTTGCGCGCCGTGGCGACAACCCGCCATCCACGCGCCAGGACAAGCTTTGCCAACTCTTTACCAAAACCGGTTGAGCATCCGGTGATGAACCATACGGGCGATTGCTGCTGTTCCATAGGAGCTCCCTCATTGATTCGATGCGACTTCCCGCGGTTCGCGCACCGGCACTTACCGTAGCAAAGCGAAACCCCGGAGCGAATCTCCGGGGTTTCCGACTGTTTAACGACTACAGCAGAACTACTCGCTTGCTTGCTGTGCCAGTCCAGGGTGCACCGCGTGCGGTACGCGAAGCTTGACGCCGGCCTGCTCGGTCTTCAACTTGATAGACGTCAGCGTGTTGTTCTTCTCGCGATTGGCGCTTGCATTGAAGGTGACCAGGTAGCTTTCGCCCAGGGCGTGGCGCACCTCGTTCAGGTAAGGCGCGATGCTTGGCGGCGTGATTGTTCCCTGATTTAACGACAAGCCCCCAGTAGCGTCGGCAACCTGCTGCAGGTAGCTCTGGCCACTAAAGCTGGCCAGCCCGCCGCGTCCGCGAATACCGGCGTCTGCGTAATAGATCGAGTACACCGCCACGCCCGCACGCTGCGCATCATTTTGCGCGGTCTGCACATAGGGGCTGTCCTGATTCAACGGCGACACACTGCCGTTGTAAGGATCGACGCCGTTGGTCAGCATCAGCACAAAGCGTGCGCTGGGCTGCCGAGAGGGCCAGTGCTTCACGAATTCAGAAAGGCAGAAGTAGGGGCTCGCACTGATGCCCGGGGCCGAGAGCGGAATACGCAGGCTATCGGAGGCGATGTCGTGATTGTTGGAGAAGCCGTTCTCCGCACGTACCGTGCCGTTTTGCATGTACCCCACCATCACCTGCACGTTGGGTGGCAGGCTGTGGATGAAGTGTTGCAGTTCTTGGATCTGCAGACCAAAGCTGCCACGAAGGCCATCGTCGATCAGAATCGCAATCTGGGCGCCTTCTGTACTGACCGGAACCACTGAAGAAATCTGCGCGGCATGGCCGTCGACTTCGAGCTTCAATGCGGCCGTATTCAACGGCTGCTCTGTCTTCGATTGCACGCTAATCAGCGCCGTCGTGGGTACCGGACCTTCAAGCGGCAGCTCCTGGGCCATAACGGGTAGAGCAAATGCCGCGACGCCAGCGGCGGCAGCCAACAAACTAATCCGGCTTAATTTCATAGCGAACCTCACCTGGGTTAGATGGGTTCAGCTATGGCAAAGACGCAAGATCGCACCGCTTCTCGCGTCGGTACGACCCTGCTTCCTTTGGCTTACTCCGCTATTGACGCCGGAGTTACTCTGCTCCGAACCGCACCTTCAGGCCACCGCGCACGGTCAGCGGTAATCCCGGGTAGCCGATCGGCCCTATGTGTTGGTCGTTCAGCAGATTATCGAACTGCGTGAAGATCGAAAGGCTCCGCTTCAGCTGGTAGATCCCGCCCAGATCCAGCTTGACGTAGCCGTAATCAAGATCCCGGTTCGGCAGCAGCAGCGTATTGCCATCGGTTGTGTCCAGCCCGCCAAGAAAGGTGGAATCATCCGATCGGCTGGCCATCGCTCCCTTGAGCATCAGGTTCAGCTTGCGATGGGAGTAATCCACGGCGAAGAAGCCGGTATTGGGGGCACGCCGGAACGGTCTTGCCCCGATCAACGGCGACAGCCCGCCAATGGCGATCCCTGGCAAATTCGGATTTTCTGTAGGCACACCTTGGTCGGCCGCCGTCACATCGCCGGCAAACGACTGACTCACGACGGCATCCAGATACGTGTACCCGCCACGCACAAACAAGCTGCGCCGGGGCTGCCACGTGAGCTCCACTTCAGCCCCCTGCGCGCGGTAGGCGAGTGAGTTCAGCTCTGCGCTGTAGAGATACACATTGGGGTCCGTTGCCGCGAAGCCAAAGTAGGTCTGCAGATCGCCCGATCCCACACCCTCCAGCTGATGCGAAAACTGGTTGTGGAAGTAGTCGATTGATAGCCGCAGCTTCTGTCCAAGGATGCTTTGGTCAACGCCAATATCGAGCGAACGGGAGCGCTCCGGACCGAGCGGCTGAATGTGGAACAGCGCGATGTCGGTCGTGTCACCAAGATCCTGCAGCTGACGGTAGAGGCTGTTGAACTCGGTGGCGAGCGAGGGCTCCTGAACGCCGGTGGCAAGATTGGCCCGCAGCTTGGTTCCGCGAAAGAATCCCGCGCCTGGCCGTACGGGCACGTACGCTAAACCGATACGTGGCTCACCGGCGTAGCCGTACAGATGATTCTTCTGCAGCGATCCGCCGATGTTGTAGAAAACGCGATTCCGGATGTCGCCCTGAAACTGCAGGTCCCACTCGTAGTTCGTGCGCTGCAGCCGTTCCTGCTCGCCATAGGTGCCAAAGGTGACAAAGCTGCCGCGCTCGTTGTCATAGCGGAACCCGAACAGCGCCGCGATGTGCTTGGGAAACACGTAATCGGACTGGTAGTAGAGCTCGTCGCGGTTTGATACTTGGTCGTTTTTCTCGTTGAAGATCTGCGCCTGCCCCGACACCGCGTAGCCGTTCGCACCGTGGATCGTTGTGTAGTTGCCAACGTAGGCCGGAAAGGCTCCGTACACCGGATCGCTGATGGTGGTCAGCTCCCCGGCCTGGCCGAAGTACTGGGCCTGCTCCCGCTTGCGGGCTATGCCGTAGCGCACCAGGTTGTGCCAATCGCTTTCGGTGCGATCCTCCACCGTCACGTTGCCGTAGAGGTCCTGATCGCTCTCTTTGCCATCCTGCGAGAGACCATAGAAATCGTGTGCATTCGGCAGGCCCTCCGCCGAAGCGCCATTGCGCACCGTGGCGCGGATGCTGGCACCTTTGAACAGGTCGTAGCCAAAGTTCGCTACTGCCGTCGACGCATGGTAGCGATCAAACGGCAGAGCGTTGGAGGTATCCAGACGCGAGTAGCCGCCAAAATAATCCAGCTTGCGATACGTGCCGCCAACCGTACCCTCGTTGCGCCACTCATGCAGGTTGCCGGCATCCCCTGAGTAGTTCAGCACCGGCTTCAGCGTCGCGCCGCGAGGCGTCAGGATGCTGATCACGCCACTCTGCGAATCACTGCCGTACAGGGCACTGTTCGGGTTGCGATAAATCTCGATGCTGGCGATCCCGGTGCTGTCGACGTTGCCGTAATCGAACGAGCCCCCCACATCCTCCGCAGGCACACCATCGACCAGCAACTTGTTGCCATCCGACGGGCCGCCGCGCAGAAATAACGAGGCCACGCTGCCGGTCTGTCCGGTTTGCACCATGAAGACGCCCGGCGTCTGCCGCAGCTCGTTGACTATGCCCAGACGCGTGCTCAAATCACTGCTCTGGATCAGGGTAACCGGGGCCGTAAGCTGCGGCAGCGGCGTGGGCAAACCGCTAGCGGTGACGCTTACCTGTTGTTGCACCGTTGTGGTGGAAAGCACCACGTCCTGCTGGAGAACATCGGTTGCGCCACTGTAAAAGTCATGGCCGATCCCGGGCAGATAACCACCCGCTGAGCCAAGCAACGTGAAGCGCCCGCTTTCGCCGGATCGCAGCTCATAGTTCCCCTTCGCGTCGCCGTAGGCAACGGCAATGACCTTGCCGCCCTGCACAAGCTGCACCCGAGCGCCGGGAACTCCCCTTCCGAGTGGGTCGGTGACACGCCCCAGGACCACCACGGCACCTGCGGGCAGGCAGCAACAGACAGCAAGCGAAGCCAGCGCAAAGGCGCTTCGGCTGAGAAAAAAGCTGCGACATTGTAACGGTTGTGGTGCGTTCGAACGCACGAACGCCAGCAAACGGCGCGGAACTGCAAACATAGTTTTCTCCTCCGCTCTCCCCTCGAGAGCGTGGCAGGGCTGCGCTTCGGAACCGGTCTCCTGACTTGCGCGATTCTAGGCGAGCCCTGACTTCACAGCGTCCTTCCCGACCCAAGCGGAGTCAGTGGAGCTGCTGGACTCACTTCACCCCAGGACCTGCGTCGAAAACGCCGGCGCTGTGGTGCGCGCTTCACAGTTGCGGGGCAGTGGCGGAGTTTCACCGCGCTTCCCGAACATTCC
>CAXTFS010000253.1:0-5398 GCA_964243395.1 uncultured Acidobacteriaceae bacterium
GCCGGACTTCTGCCCGTCGGTCAGCACGTCCGTCATGGCGGTCTGGATAAGCCCAGGAGCGATAGCGTTCACCGTGATGCCACGCGAAGCGAACTCACGTGCAAGCGACTTCGTCAGCCCGATCAGGCCGGCTTTGGAGGCCGCGTAGTTCGCCTGGCCTGCCGCCCCGGTCTCGCCGACGATGGAGGTGATGTTCACAACCCGTCCCCAGCGCGCCTTCATCATCGGGGAAAGCAGCGCCTGCGTCAGCAAAAACGCCCCGGTCAGATTGGAACGCAGCACGTCCTCGAAGTCAGCCGTCTTCATCCGCAGCGCCAGGGTGTCGCGGGTGATTCCGGCGTTATTGACCAGGATGTGCACGGCGCCAAACCGGGCCAGCACGGCCTTCGCCGCGGACTTGATGGACTCCTCCCCGGAGACATCCAGAACAAAGGTCTCCGCTACGCCATCCGCGGCTTCAATCTCGGCCTTGACCTCCGCCAATTTGCCCTCATTGCGAGCGGCAAGGGCCACTGTATGACCGGCTTTGGCCAGATTGAGAGCAATCGCCCGTCCTATGCCCTGGGAGGCTCCGGTGACAAGGGCGACGCGGGCTTGGAAGTCGGGCATAAGGTCTCCTGATGGGCGTGGGCACTCAGACTATAGCCCCCATTATCCAGAAGCGCAGGGCCGATATACTCGTGGGTCTATGAGTTTGCTGAGCCCGCTAGATCCGCTTGCCGCCGAGCCCCCCTCCGTCTCCGCCTCCGAGGCTCCGCCCGCCAGCGAAACCAACGCACTCGACGCGCAAACCGGGGCGATCCTGGCCAACACCACGGAGGTTTATGCCATCCACGGCGCCGAGCCGGAGGTGCTGGCCTATGCCATGGCAAAGTACTCGCGTTCCGCGCTGACCTTGCGGGAGTCTCTGGCGGAAATCAGCACCCAGCGCGCCGAGCAGTTCCTGAACACCTTCTACTTCCAGTATGGCCATCGGTCGATTGCCGACCTCGCGCATGTGCCAATGGCGATTGAGCGCCTGAGCCTGCTGGCCGCCATTGCGCTGGTGGATGAGACACGCTGGGACGGCCAGGAACGATCGACGCGCTACCAGGATTTTCGGCGCTCTGGCTGGTACACCCCGACGTTGAGCGCGTCCACCCACGCCACCTATGACGGTGCGGTGGATGCGTTGTTTACCGCCTATGAGGCGCTTGGCGCCGGCATGGCCGAGGCGCTGAAAGGCGTTACCCCGCGCCCCGACACCATGAAGGCCGACGCCTACGAGCGCACCGTCAAGGCACGGGCCTTTGACGTGGCACGCTACCTGCTGCCTCTGGCGACCAACACCTCGCTGGGCCAGATCGTGAATGCACGCACGCTGGAGTCACAGGTGTCGCGTCTGCTCTCCAGCTCGTTTGCTGAGATTCGCGAGCTCGGCGAGCGTCTGCGCGAAGCGGCCCGGAGCCCGGCGTGGAACCTGCTGCGCGAGCGGCTGGAGGAGATGGCGGGTGAGGGCAGCGTCGATCCGGATGCGACGGCTGAATTGCTTAATGGCCTGATGCCCGAGGTACGGACCGCGCCCACGCTGGTCAAGTACGCCGAGCCGAACGCCTACCTGCAGCGCAGCTGCACCGACCTGGACCAGGCGGCACGCGAGCTCATGGGTGATGCCCCGATCTACCCTGCACCGCTGGTCGATCTGCTGGACGACGATGAGGATCTCGAGGTCGAAATTGCGACCTCGTTGCTCTACCCGCACTGCCACTACTCCTACCGACAGCTGCGGGGCGCCGTGGCCGCGCTGGGCGAGGTGCGCCGCAACGAGATCATCGCGCTCGGTGCGCAGCATCGCGGGCGGCACGACGAGTTGCTGCGCGGCTTCAAGAGCGGCGATGGCTTCCGGTTCGACATCCTCATGGACATCGGCGGCTTCCGCGATATGCACCGGCACCGGCGCTGCGTGCAGCTGATTCAGCAGTTCACGGACCTTCATGGGTACGAGGAGCCCGTCTGCCCCGGCCAGCCCACGCTGGCGGAGGCCGGCCTCGAGGGCCTTTACCACGGAGCCATGCGTGACGCCTTCGCCGCGTATGAGCAGGTCAAGACAAGCGGTGAGCGCGAAGCCGCGGAGAGTGCGCAGTACCTGCTGCCGTTGGGAACGCGCTGCCGTGCGATGTTCAAGATGGACTTTGCGGAAGCGCTCTATATCTCCGAGCTGCGTTCCGGGATCGCCGGGCATTACAGCTATCGGCTCGTCGCCTGGGAGATGTACCGCGCCCTCGCGGCACGGCATCCGGTGCTGGCGAACATCTTCCGCATCCGGGATGTGCACGAGCCCGTGGATCTGCTCAAGCGCTAGCCGTTCTGCTGGAGCGCTAGCCGTTCAGCTTGCGTTGTGTTGCGGCGCAGGTTCGCGGTCGGCAAAGCGGAATGGATTGAAGCTGGTGTGGGCATCGAACGCGTCGGCATGCTCCGCACGCTTCAGCGCGTTCACGACGAGGTAGGTCAGCGGCGTTGCCAGCACCTCATACGCCACCTTCAGCAGATAGCCCTGCCAGATGATGGTCAACAGCACGTGGGTGGGCAGGCGGCCGAAGAAGGTCAGCGTGATCACCAGGGTGGTGTCGACGGCCTGGCCGACCACGGTAGAGCCAACGGTCCGCGTCCACAGGTAGCGGCCCCTGGTCAGCAGTTTCATGCGCGCCATCGTGTAGGAGTTGGCGAACTCGCCCGTCCAGAAGGCGATCAGGCTCGCGACCAGCAGCCGTGGAAGGATGCTGAACACGGTGACAAAAGCGTCCTGCCCTTGCCAGGCCGGATCTGGCGGCAGAGCGATCACGAAGCTGGCGACGGCGTACAGCAGCGCCGTCCCAAAGAAGCCAAGCCAGATGGCGCGGCGGGACGCGGCGTACCCGTACACCTCGGTAAAGATGTCGCCAAAGATGTACGTGAGAGGGAACAGCACCATGGCGCCGGAGGTGTGGATGGGTCCGAAGCGCACAATCTTTTGCGCGAGCAGATTGGAGACGAGCAGCACCACGACAAACGCGGTCGTAAGCGCGTCAAGGTAGCGAAAAGAGCGCACAATTCAGCCTACCGCAGAAGTGTTATATCTTCGCTTTTCCTTTGCTTTCTGAGTTCCGCCGATGCTAGACTCATGCTTTAGCTCAACCCCCACCAGGAGACACACCCGTGGCAGAAGATCGCAACAAAGCCATTGAATCCGCCCTTTCGCAGTTGGAAAAGCAGTTTGGCAAGGGATCGGTGATGCGGCTTGGTGCCAAGGAGGCCATTGTTCCCATTTCCGTCATTGGAACGGGATCGATCTCCTTCGACGCGGCGCTCGGCGTAGGCGGCGTGCCGCGCGGGCGTGTTATTGAGATCTTCGGGCCGGAAAGCTCGGGCAAGACGACCATCACGCTTCAGATCATCGCCGAAGCGCAGAAGATGGGTGGCCTCGCGGCGTTTGTGGACGCAGAACACGCACTCGATCCGATCTATGCCAAGAAGCTGGGCGTGGATACGGACAACCTGCTCATCTCGCAGCCCGATTATGGTGAACAGGCGCTCGAGATCACCGAAGCGCTGGTGCGTTCCGGGGCGGTTGACATTCTTGTGGTGGACTCCGTTGCTGCACTGGTGCCCAAGGCTGAACTTGACGGCGAGATGGGCGATTCGCATGTGGGTCTGCAGGCACGCCTGATGTCGCAGGCACTGCGCAAACTGACCGGTACCGTTTCCAAGTCGCGGACGTGTCTGATCTTCATCAACCAGATCCGCGAGAAGATCGGCGTGATGTTCGGCAACCCCGAGACGACGACCGGCGGCCGTGCTCTGAAGTTCTACTCCTCGGTGCGCATCGACATTCGACGTATCGGCGCCGTAAAGGATGGCGAGGTCATTGTGGGCTCGCGGACCAAGGTCAAGATCGTCAAGAACAAGGTCGCAGCACCGTTTCGCGATGCAGAGTTCGACATCCTGTACGGCGAAGGTATCTCGCGCGAGGGCGACACGCTGGATTTGGCGGTCCTCCACAACATCGTCGAGAAATCAGGCGCCTGGTACAGCTACTCCGGAGGGCGCATTGGTCAGGGGCGCGAGAACGTGCGCAACTACCTGAAGGAGAACAAGGAAATTTTCGCTCGCATGGACGCTGAACTGCGAAAGAAGCTGGGTATCAAGATGGCCGATGAGACTGAGATCGCGCCCATACCGCCGGTTCCGCAGAATGGTGCCGCCCAGGCCACCGAGGTTGTGCGTACCCGACGCAACTAAGGGTCTCCGGTGGGTCTCCGTCCGGGTCTTCGGTTACGCTTTGGCATCGCGCAAGGCTAACGCTAAAATGAAAGAGCAGGAGAGTTGGCAGAGCCCGGTTGAATGCACCTGACTCGAAATCAGACATAGTCGCAAGGCTATCGGGGGTTCGAATCCCTCACTCTCCGCCAGCATAGTCAAGAGGCCGCCCAAGATGGGCGGCCTCTTTCTTTCTCTGCTGTTTTCGCAGGCTTTGCCAGGATGTGACTGGGTGAAGCGAGCTACGCCGGAACGTCGACGATGATTGCAGATCGCGTTGGGCAGCAGCTTGGCAGAGCGCTGGCGGAGGCGTATAGCGCAACGATCCCGTGTAGGCCGATTTCCGTCCCGTCCTACGCCATGACGTATGCCATTGTGTTCATCGTTCCGTCGCCGGCTTCGTCAATGTGGCGTTGCTGAGGCTGTACAGGCGCCCATGCGGGGAGGCGTGTTGCACGGTGGCGAGGATGCTTTGCAGGGATGCGCGTTCCCGCGCCGGGTTAGTGTGTACACGCCTGGGGGCAACTGCGGCGCCCAGCACGTCACACAACTGACGAGAATGCGACTAATGAGATGGTCCGCCGTTTGCTTCCTTTGCCGTTGCAGAGGATTGTAGATGGCAGGTTTCAGGAGGATCATCATGCAGATTCATTCCGTTGGCATCGACCTGGGCAAGACGACTTTTCACCTAGTGGCGCTTGGCGCAGCCGGCAAGGTGCTGGTGAAGAAGAAGTTCACGCAGAAGCAGCTGCTGGTGTACACGGCCAACCTGCAGACTTCGCTGATCGGGCTGGAAGCTTGTGCTGGAGCTCACTTCCTTGGCCGTGCTTTGCGCAAGCAGGGCCACGATGTGAAGCTGATTCCAGCTCAGTTCGTGAAGCCTTTCGTGAAGTCCAACAAGAACGACTTTGTCGATGCTGAAGCCATTGCAGAAGCGGTGGAACGCAAGAACATGCGCTTTGTTCCGATCAAGACCGATGATCAGTTGGACCTGCAAGCCATCCACCGGGTTCGTGACCGGCTGATCTCACGACGCACGGCCGTGATTAACCAGATTCGTGCGTTTCTGCTGGAACGTGGTCTTGTCTTTGCGAAGAGACCAGCCCAGCTCAAGGCCGCGATG
>CAXTFS010000254.1:0-5383 GCA_964243395.1 uncultured Acidobacteriaceae bacterium
CACCCACGACTACCGCGACCAGATCAAGCGCTCCATCGCCGACATCATGAACACCGGCAATTCGCGCTACGGCGGCTCCATCACAGCGGCCATGTTCCTCAAGGAGTTCGTCGGCGATACGCCTTGGATCCACCTTGATATTGCCGGCACCGCGTGGATCGATGCCGACAAGCCATGGCAAAGCAAGGGCCCCAGCGGTGTCGGGGTACGCAGCATTGCGGAGTGGGTTCGAAGCTACGCCTAGGGTACTGACGCCGCTGCGTTCTTCACTGACAATTACATCGCGCTGGGCACAGCGATGCCCAGCCATCCCAGCACGCGCACCAGTTCACGTCGTGCCACCGCAGCGGTTGCAAGTAGGAGCGCCCGTCGCGTAGCGTCCGTCTCTTTCAAAATGCTGTGCCGGTGATAGAAGTTGTTGAAACTCTGCGCCAGTGTGAACGCATAGCGTGCCAGCACCGCGGGTTCTGCCGCAGCGATGCCCTGCTCCAGCACCAGCGTCAGCCGGGAAGCCAGGAGCCACAGCTCCCAAATGTCCGTGTCATGGGCAAGCAACGGGGCAAAGTCCAGATCGGCGACGGCGCCGAGCGCATCGTTCTCATTCACGGCCGCCTTGCGAAAGATGTTGGCCGCGCGCACGGCGGCATACTGCACGTAGGGTCCGGTCTCGCCTTCGAAGCTCAATGCGTCCTGGTAGTCAAACGCGATGACCGTGTTGCGCGTAAAGCGCAGCATAAAGAAGCGAAGCGCGCCGACGCCGATCGCGTTGGCGATCTCTTCGCGCTCATGAGCCGCCAACTCGGGATGCCGCTTTTCGACTTCGTCGGCGGCGCTCCCGATCATGCGATCGATCAGGTCATCGGCTTTCACGCCGAAGCCTTTGCGCCCGCTCACTTCGATGTACGCGCGGCCCTTGTCTTCCTCGCTCAAGGTGTAGCCAAGCTCCTCCGCACAGCGCGGCGTCAATGCCACCATCGCGTAGTTCAGGTGCGTGTAGTGCTCGCTTTCGGCGACGTAACCAAGCGCGCGCAGAGCCTCCTTCACCTGGCTCTGTGGCTCGTCCTGCCGCGAATCGATGACGTTGTAGATCGCGTCTGCATGCCCGAAGCTGGGGTGTGGATGCTCACCCTGGACCGCGGAGATCCAACACGTGTGGTGCGGATACTCACGAAAGCGCGCATACCCAAAGTCAAGACCCAGCAGACCAAACTTCCAAAGGTGGTAGGCGATGTCTTTGCCGACGTACGTCACCGTGCCATTGGAGCGGATGATGATCTTCGCATCTTCGTCGACTTCGCCTTCGGCCAGCGCTGCAGCCTCCGCTGCGTTGGCGCCCGATGCACGGCGCATGACCCAGCAGCCGGCGTTTTTGCCGGAGGTCTCCAGGTACAGCACGCCGCGCTCCACCATCAGTTGACGCGCTGCCTCCCAAAAGTGGAGGTGCAGGATCTCGCTCTCACGCGGCAGAAAGTCGTACTCGATGCCGAGCCGCTCCATCGTCTCCAGATGCCGGCGCAGCACACCGGTAGCGATGAGGTGTCCTATCTCTGCCGTGTCGTTATCACCGGCCTCAATCTCGTGCAGTGTCTTTAACCGGATCGCCTTGCGCGCGACTGCCTGCAAAGGATCAGCTTCGTACCACTGCGAGACCTGCGCGTACAGATCCCAGCACGCATAATCGAGGCGCTCGTTGGTTTCCAGCAGCTCCGTCAGCCACTCGCGCACGGTGCCGAGAGTCATGCCCCGAAGCTGGGTTACGGCCACAACGATGTCGGCGACCTGCACGCCCGTGTTGTCGATATAGTTCTGGACGCCGAGGTCAAAGCCGCGCTTCCATCCCTCGTCATTCCCAGCACCGAGGCGCAGCATGCGGGCAAACGTATCGCCCAGAATGGCATTGCGCAGGTGGCCCACATGCGCGGCCTTGTTGGGGTTGATGCTGGTGTGTTCCACGAGCCGAAAGCCAGGCCCACCCACGCTGGCGTGCTCATCAGCGGCAATACGCCGCACCGTGGCCGCGCGATCCAGCTTGATGTTCAGATACCCGGCACCGGCGATCTCGACGCTCGCCACACCGGGCATCTCCCCCAACGCGGGTTGCAGCTCAGCGGCAATGACACGCGGCGCTTTCTTGAGCCGGCGAGCCAGTTCGAACGCGACCGGCAGCGCCATCTCACCGAACTCGATGCGCGGCGGCAACTCCACCGCGAAGCTGTCGAGCGCGATGTCATAGCGTTCCGCAAGCAGCGTTGCGATACGCCCCTGCACCTGCTCTTGCAACGTCTTGTACATGCTTTTTCCTTCGCTCTGCTTAGGGCAAATGAGCCGGCAACGTGTCCAATTCGACTGACAGCGGCTTGCGCCGTGCGCGATGCAGACGGTGCGCGAGGAACCATCCGCCGCCTACGCCGGTGATCGCCACAATGAGGTAAAGATGCATGACCAGGCCGAACAGGCCGGCCGCTGCGGAGCTCGCACCATGGCGTACGAGCGCATCACGGCAGGCAAGCTCAAACGGGCCGATGCCGCCAGGTGAGCTCGGGATCAGGAAGGAGAGATTGGCCTCCGCGGCTGCCTGCCACGGACCGACCCGGTCCACCGCCAAGCCGGTCGCGCGCGCCAGCGAAACATAAATCATGCCTTCACAGGCCCACGCGGCAAAGCTGTACAGGATCAGCAGCAGGGTGCCCAGAACACCGATGCCGCTGATGCAGCCAAGCGCCAACATCACCCAGTGTTCCAGCTTGCGCACCAGCGGACTCTTGGCTTCATCGAAGTACTTCTGCAAGGGACGCTGCAGCGTTTTGGCGCCAAAGACCATCGCCAACAGCCCCGCCGTCGAGACGAGCATGCCGACCTCCGCAACCGTCCGGAGGTGCGGTGTGACACCGCCGCCAAAGCGCATCGTGATAACAAACAACACCCCCAGGCTGAACACATCCAACAGCTTCTCCAGGATGACGGTGCTGAGCACCACGGAGGGCGTTGCGTTGACGTCTTCGGCGTAGGTAAAGATCCGCATCACGTCCCCGATGCGCAAGGGCAACACATTGTTCGCGGCCAAGGAGGTCATGAAGATGCGTGCGCAGTCAGAGAAGCGCGCACGCAGGGCGCGCAGCAGGGCATAGGCACGATAGCAGCGCAGGCCATAGCCAAGAATGCTGAACAAAAGAATGCCGCCCAGCCACAACGGCTCAACCACATGCAATCGATGAAAGGCTGCCGGATCGAAGCCGCGCTTGCCGTTGGGGCCGACCCGCACATAGGTCCACCACAGGAAGAACGCGCTTACGGCGAGTCCCGGCACCGTCTTGAGCAGCTTACGCCGGCCTTGTTCTGAGGTCTGTGTTTCCTGTTCCATGCCGTCCCGTGAAAAGCGCAGCTCGCCTACGCGGTACAGTCAAAGCTGTCGCATGGAGATGCTTCCTCATTGTACCGTTCCGTCCCGCGGCTCTCGCGCCCGTCGCGCTTTTCTCGCTGTAGCGACCGTCCCTCTCGTACTTCTGGTGCATGGCTTTCATCCCTTCGCTGAGGATGGCGGCCTGTACGTTGCGGGCGTGGAGTACACACTGGATCCGCGGTTGTTCCCGCACGAAACAGCCTTTGTCACCGAGCATCTGCGTTTCTCCTGCTTCGCACCGGTTGTCGCTGCACTGGTTCGCGGCACCCACCTGTCGTTGCCGTGGATTCTGCTCGCGCTGTATCTGCTCAGCGCCGGCCTGACCCTTTATGCCGGGCTTCGCCTGCAGGAACGATGCTGGGCAAACATCTGGGCGCAGTGGTCCGGTGTGGCGCTCTTTGCTGCCTGGTGGACGATGCCGGTAGCGGGCACCTCCCTGCTGCTGATGGATCCCTACGTGACGGCGCGATCCTTCTCGACGCCCTTCTCACTGCTGGCGGTGGCCGCTGCTCTCGGGTCGTCTACGGACCAAGCAAGCGACCACACTTCCGTGCGCCGGCGTCGCGGCTCTGGTGCTCGCAGCAACCAGGCTTGCAGCGATCAGGCTCGCAGCGACAAGGCTCGCAGCGCTGGCTGGCAATGTGCCCTTTGGCTGGCCCTTGCTGCGCTCTTCCATCCGCTCATGGCGGGGTATGCGCTGGGCTTTGTGCTGATGATTGCGCTCGGCCGCCGACCTTCGTCACGCCCGCTCTGGATCACGTTCACCGCAGGTGTGCTGCTGGTCGCCTTTGGCGTTCAGGCGATGGGGCATCCGGACGCACCCGCGGTGGCAGCGGCGGTGCACTCACGCTACTACTGGTTTCTTCGGCAGTGGCAATGGTATGAGTGGGCCGGTCTGCTCGGGCCTGCGCTGGTGTTCGCTGCGACCCTGCGCTGGAGCACAAGCATCGCCTTGACCGACGCGGGCCGCGCCCTCTGCCGTGCAGCGATGCGGCTCGCCGTCCTATCCACAGCGATCGCGCTGCTGTTTGCGCAGGAGCACTTCCGATCGCACGCGGTGGCGCGTCTGCAACCGCTGCGCTCGTTTCTGCTCCTGTACGCTGCCATGGCGCTGCTCGCCGGCGGTGCCCTCACCGGGGGGGCACGCCTTCTCGTCACGCGTTTGCAGAACGTCTCGCTGGGGCGCGCCATCCGGGCCCTTCCAGCGCGGTTGATCGGAAGTGCCATGCTCACAATGTTCTTTGTCGATCGCGCCGGCTACCCTGCTTCGCCTCACGTCGAGCTGCCCGGCCGCACCAATCACAATCCCTGGGTACAGGCCTTCCTCTGGGCTCGTGACCACACACCGAACGACGCGCTCTTCGCACTGGACGCCCGCTACGTGAACACCGATGGCGAAGATGCACAGACCTTTCGCTCGATCGCACAACGCAGCGCGATTCCTGACTTTTCAAAGGACGGTGGCGAGGCATCCATCACTCCCGCGCTGGCGCCCGAGTGGCAGCGTGCTGCCATTGCCACCCGCGACCTGAGCGAAATCGATGACGCCCGGCGCGACGCCCTTTTGTTACCGTTCCGCGTGGACTGGGTCGTGCTACACGCTGCGGCGCAAACCGCGTATCGCTGCCCCTACGCAAACGAGGTGGTGAAGATCTGCCAGCTGCATTGAACAACCTGAGCTTGGAGAACCAAGCTGGTCCTGCCCGTCACCGTGACTTGCCGTGGCCAGCCGCAGCGCTGGCTATGGCCGTGCCCGGGGGCGTGGGGGCGATCGGCAGGACGGGAGCGGCGGCAACAGAAGCACTCGCGGGTGTAGCCGTCGGGCAGCCGATCAACCCAGGGCACATGCCCAGGGTTAAAAGTGGTGGCTTGCTCAGGTCACCCAGCGACATGCCCTTGGGCAACTCGGCGTCGCTCGGCAGGTACGGGCGCCCGGCAGCGACTTTCCCGGCAGGTCTGGGTGTGTCCAGCACGGCACCAAGC
>CAXTFS010000255.1:0-5358 GCA_964243395.1 uncultured Acidobacteriaceae bacterium
GGGCTGGATCCTGCGGCAGGCAGCCGGGTGAACACGATCTACATGACGATGTACTTTATCGGCGGGGCACTGGGCTCGGCGCTGGCCAGCCTGGCCTGGGCACGCTACGAGTGGACCGGCGTGTGCGGGTTGGCCGTGATCCTGATGCTCTGTGCGGGGCTCGTACACGCAACGGGACCGAGCCGTCGCATGACGGACCTGAAGCTGACCGGCGTCAGCGTACATGAGCTCGGCTAGTTTTGTAGGGAATGGTAGGCGAGGCAGGGATCGAACCTGCAACCCCGGACTTAGAAGGTCCGTGCTCTATCCAATTGAGCTACTCG
Source organism: uncultured Acidobacteriaceae bacterium (assembly GCA_964243395.1). Taxonomy (GTDB): domain Bacteria; phylum Acidobacteriota; class Terriglobia; order Terriglobales; family Acidobacteriaceae; genus Granulicella. Next base: position 324 of record CAXTFS010000255.1, read on the forward strand.
CCCGTGGTGGATGCCGTACATGGGATGGATCCGGGTCTAATCGATTGTAGCGGAGCCGGTGGGCACGCCCCACTCGCGTTCGCGTAGCAGGTGTACCAGGTCTTCGAGCGCGGCTTCCCAACGGCGCACGGCTGTCTCCGGATCGGACGCCACGGCAGTGACGTAGAGCGTTGCGCTGAACCCCTCCAGAGCACCACGGAGTTCGATCACCGCCGGGCGCATGACTACCTCCAGGGCGGCGTCCGGGTGCGGTAGCTTGGACGCACGGCGCGCCATTCGGTCTAGCCGGTCGGCACTGATGTGTGCCGAGGCGAAGACGGTGCGTTCGCGGGGCAGCACATCGATATAGCTCGCAAAGCCAAAGGCGGCGTCCTCGTCGAGGAGATCCAGCTCCTGCCGCAGAATCTCGAGCTTGGCACCGCCATCCTCGGGCGAAAGGGTCCAGGCGTCGCATTTTGCCGTGAGGAAACCGGAACCAGCGGCGTTCAGTGAGCGCAGGGCGCGTCCCAGCGCCGGATAGGCCTCCGCCTCGGCAACCTCCACCACGTCGTAGGGATCATTGCGCAGGTTCACGAAATGCAGACCTGCGGAAGGGTCAGCCCAGGGGACGGAAAGAACCGGATCGTCAGGGCCGCAGGCGGCGTTCCAGTCTGCGAGCATGCCTTCAGACTACAGGGGAGCCGGCGCCCGAGTGTGCCTGAAGAAAACGCAGGGCCGTATGTTCGGCCCAGTAGCCGTCGTTGCCGTTCTCCGGCTCAGGGGTGGCCAGGAAGGCGCAATGGCCGCCGTGTTCGGTCTCCAGCAGCGTGATGTGCTTATTTTGCGCAATGAGCTCGCGCGTTCCCGAGGTGAGCTGGATGAAGGGATCGTCGCAGGCCTGGATCACCAGGGTTGGCACGGTAATGCGGTCGAGCACCCGGGCGGAGGCAGCACGGTCGTAGTAATCGTCGGCGCTTCGAAAACCGGAGTACAACGCGGTGATTCGATCGTCAAAGGCGCGCAGAGAGCCGATGTCCTCGGTCTTGCGTGGATCGAAGGCGCGGGGGAACAGGAAGGCCTTGCGACGGAATCGCTTCAGCAGGGCACGCAGGAAGCGACGCTCGTAGAGCCGGTTGGACGGCGCATGCAGCCGATCGGCGCAGACGGCCAGATCGATCGCAGGCGAGACCCCGACGATCGCTTTCAGGGCGGGCGGTGGATCTGCTCCGAATTCACCAGCCATCTTCAGCACCAGGTTGCCGCCCATGGAGTAGCCGATGCAGGCGACGCGTTCCAGGCCCTCGCTCGTGAGAAAGAAGCGCAGCACTGCACCCACATCGCCGGACATGCCGGAGTGGTAGAGCGTTGGCGTCAGGCGTTCGGTGCCGCCGCAATTGCGCATGTTCATGCGGACCACGTTGCAGCCCGCATTCCAGAGCTTGGTCGCGTTCCCGAGGACATACTGCGAATTCGACGAACCTTCCAGGCCGTGCACGAGGATTGCGGTGAGGCGTTGGCGGCGCACCGGCTCCGGTTGCCAATGACATTCACAGCGGACCTGGCTGCTGATCTGCAATCCGCGCGCGGGTGCAACCTCGACGAGTTGCTGCACCGGCCGCGGCAACAGCGTTGAACGGGGCAGAACGTTGCCGGCGATCGTCTGCAGATGGCCGTTCCGCAGCCATCGGCGAGGATGAAATGGCGGATAGCCTGCAGGCCACGGTCCACTGGGGCAAAGTGGGTCCACTACCGGGGATCCACCGGGGGCTGATGGCCGGCCAGCGCAGCCGCGCTCCCCAGCATTGCAGTTGCATTGAGGGCGCCCGTCGGCTCGTCCTGATGGCGGAAGAACACGAAGACCTCACTACCCTTGCTCAAGCCGGTGAACTGCTCGGCGAAGCGGGCAAGCTCTTCAGGGGTGTACCCGCCATCGCGGCGCAAGCGGTAGCAACGGAAGGACGCTGTGGCGACGTCCGGGGTGGCGAAATCGTCGGTCTCCGCGACGCACAGGGCGGCACCCTGCTCGCGCAGGATGCCGTAGGTCTCGTCAGAGAACCACGTGGGATGCCGGAACTCAAAGGCGATCGACGGAGCGGTGGTGGCGTGAAGGGCCGGGTACTGCAGAAACGCGCGGAGCCGCTCGTTGTCAGCCTTCAGGTTTGGCGGCAGCTGGAAAAGCACCGGGCCTAATTTGCCGGCGTCGCTGGCCGGTGCGAGGCTCGCGAGGAACTCGTCGAGCGCCGCCTCGCAGTTTCGCAGCCGGGCGAAGTGTGTGATTCGTTGTGGTGCCTTGAAGCTGAAGCGGAAGCCCGGCGGTGTTGCGGCAAGCCAACCTTCGAGCTGCGCGCGCGTGGGCAGCGTGCGAAAGGTGTAGTTCACCTCCACTGCGGTCAACTGCCCCGCGTAGTAGTGCAGAAAGGCGCGCGAGGGCACCTCTTGCGGAAAAAATCCTGGTTTCCAGGTCGGATAGGCCCAGCCGGACGTGCCCACGAACAGGTTCTTTGGCGCAGGAGCCAGGTGTTCTGCGGGAGCGGCAATGTACTTAGGGGCTCGCGGCACGGAGGGCTACGTGATTCCACGCAGGCGACGCTCAAAGTGGTGCGAGCGTACCGGAGCGAGGAGGGATGGATGGGGCGGCTAGTGGGTTTCGAACCCACGACATCCGCTGCCACAGAGCGGCGTTCTGCCACTGAACTATAGCCGCCGTACCGAACAGAAGTGTAGCATCCAACAGCCAGAAACCGGAAAGGCACGCGATGAGAAGTAAGGCCGTCGAACCCGAAATCCTCCTACCCGGCGACTCCGGCGAGCGTTTGCATAAGCGGCTGGGTGGTGCAGGCGATCTGTTTCGCAACGAGAACCTGGATATCCTGTCGCGGATGCTGGACACCTGGTTTCGTGTGCCCGGCACCAACCTCCGATTTGGCCTGGATGGCATCGTCGGCTTTGTGCCGGGCATCGGTGACTTCCTGGGCGGAGCGGCGAGTTGCATCATTGTGGTCGCGGCGTTCTTCCGTGGCGTGCCGCTGGTGACCGTCGCCCGCATGGTCGCGAACCTCGCGGTAGAAGTCGTCATCGGTTTGGTGCCGTTCCTCGGGAACCTGTTCGACATCGGCTGGCGCGCCAACCGGCGCAACTACGCTCTGCTGGAGCACAGCCTTACCTATGGACGCCGCGATACATGGCGCGACTGGGTGTACATGGGGCTGCTGGCAGTGGGATTGATTGCCCTGGCCATGCTGCCGTTTTTGCTGCTGCTATGGGTTACCGGCGCCCTGCTGCGCGGTCTGCATGCGCCGGGCTGGCACTAGAGCGGCTCGTCCACGGGCTTTGGGAGGCGCGTGCCGTTGCGATACCATGAGGGGAGTCGGGGCGTAGCGCAGCCTGGTAGCGCATCTGCTTTGGGAGCAGAGGGTCGGGGGTTCGAATCCCTCCGCCCCGACCATCGAACCATACCCTCTACCCCTCCCGTACTTTCCCGTAAAGTCTTACAGTTATTTGGCTTAAGTCCGGACTGCGGGCTGCCGGTACAGCTGCATCCCGGGTTCGGCTGACGCGATCAAGGTAGCACGCGTGTCAAGCGCGGCAGCTAGCACACGTCGCGCGTCGCTAATAGATCAGGCTGCTCGCGCGGGCTGCGCGGAAGGCGTTCAGGGCGGGGAGCCAGTCCGCCGCGACCCGCCTGGGATCGTCCCCGCGCGCAATGCGGTCGAGCGTCGATCGGCTCGCGATCAGGCGCATGGCCTTTTCCAATTGAAACTGCGTTGGATAGAGGCGGTGCAACGTGCTCAGGAGCTCCAGACCCAACTCTGACGTTTGCAGAGATGCATGGTCACTCACGATGATGCGCACCGCTTCCATCGTTTGGCCATGGAAGGGGTAGTGGTTGGTGTCCTCGGCTACGGGAACCGATGTTGCCTCGAAGCGCACACCGGGGATGGCACGTGCGTTGAGCGCAGCGGCCACTTCCGTCCCGTGGAACCAGCTGCCGTTGACGGTGTCTTTGCCTGCGCCAAAGAGCTCGAACGGTGTCGCCGTGCCGCGACCGACGGAGAGATTGGTCATCTCCAGGAACGCGGTTGCGGGATAGATCGTTTCAGCCGTTACCGAGCGCAGGTTCGGGCTTGGATTGACCCATGGCAGACCGGTCTCGTCGTAGAACTCCGTGCGGTGCCAGTACCGCAGGGGAACGACGGTGAGACGTGCTCCCAGCTGCTTCGTGGCGTTGATGTAGCGTGCCAGTTCGCCCAGGGTGAGGCCGTGGCGCAGCGGAAGCGGCAGGTAGTTGATGTAGGACTCGGTACCGGGGTCGGAGATTGGACCTCCGACCTGATCGCCGCCGATGGGATTGGGCCGGTCGAGGACCACTACTTGCAGATCGTGATTGTAGGCAGATCTCTCCTGCGCGGCGGCTTCGAGAAAGTAGCCGACTACGGTCTCGTAGGTGTAGCAGCGAACGCCGGCGTCCTGCAGGTCAATGACAACGGCATCAAGGTCTTTGAGTCGACTGTGCGAAGGGCGGCGGTCCGCCTCGTGTGCGCCGTAGAGGCTAGTGACGTGCAGGCCCGTGGCGGGATCGACCTCGGCGTTGAGGTGCTCGGTGTCCTGACGGCCGAAGATGCCGTGCTCGGGGGAGAAGAGGGTCGTGAGGTTCGCATTCGGGACTGCTTTGGGCAGGTCCGTGGCGAGGATGTCGACGGTGCGACGGCCGTGGGCATCGACGCCGGTCTGATTGGTGAGTAGACCGAGACGCAAGGCGTTGCTGTGGGAGTGCGCGGCTTGGGCGAAGACGTCGAAATGGTCGGATTCGAGGACGTCGAGGCCAGTGAGGGTAGTTCGATGGAAGGGCGACTGCCGGGTTTCTTCCAAGGCCGCGGTCTTCGGCGAGTCTTGTCCCGATCGGATGGTTTCTCTAGAGGGGCTTGCCTGGGTATCTAACGGCGTTGTTTCGAGGCCGCAGAGGGTACAGGGAAGGGTCCACTGATCAACGACGCCAAGGGCTTTCGCGGCGGCGGGGGCGACCTCACCACGAAGGTTGGAGATGGGGGCGCCTGCA
>CAXTFS010000256.1:0-5317 GCA_964243395.1 uncultured Acidobacteriaceae bacterium
TCCTCGCCGCCGACACCACCGTTGCGTTCGACGATGAAATCCTGAACAAACCCCTGCACCGCCCCGAAGCGGAGCGCATGCTGCGCGCGCTCGCCGGCCGAAGCCACCTCGTCCACACCGGGATCGCCGTCGTCCACGCCGGCACGGAACGGGTGCACGTTGAGACCACCAGCGTCACCTTTACCCCGATCCCGGACGCCGATCTCGCCACCTACCTGGATTCAAACGACTCACTCGACAAGGCGGGCGCCTACGGCATCCAGGGCTACGCCGCTCGCTGGATCTCACGGATCGAGGGCGATTTCTTCAACGTCGTCGGCCTCCCACTTACCGCGACGATCACCCTCTTGCGTCATACGGGCCTGACCTGACACCCACGCCACGCGGTCTGCAGGGCCGCGCGCACGAGTCGCCAACTGTGTCTAAAACGCCACACTCGGCACCCTCCCGGCGGTATACCCTTTTCTTGCCGCCCGGCGCCTTGAGGTTGTCTGCTGTCCACGGACTGTCAACTCGAATGCACGATCGAATCGCCACTCGGCTTCTCCGGCGTCGGTCTTCACTCCGGCGCACCTGCCAATCTTCGACTCGTTCCCGCGCCCGCCGGCTCCGGCATCGTCTTCCGTCGGTCCGATCTCGACAACTTTGAAATTCCTGCCATCGGCCGCAACGTTGCGAAGGTCTCCTACGCTACCAGCCTGATGCGCCAGGGCGTGCTGATTCAGACCACCGAGCACCTCCTCAGTGCTCTTATCGGCCTGGGCGTCGATAACGTGATCGCCGAAGTCGATAATCTTGAGCTGCCCATCCTCGACGGCTCCGCCCAGCCCTACGTCAGCGCGATGCTCGGTGCCGGCCTGAAGCAGCAGCGCCGCAAACGCGAGTACCTGCGCATCCTGAAGCCCGTCGAAGTCCACGATGGCTCCAAGTTCATCGGCGTCTACCCCGGCGAGGGCTACTCGATCGACTACACCATCGACTTTCCCGCGCCGATCGGCCGCGATCGCTTCACCGGCGACCTCGAGACCGGTGCCTACGCCGAGCTCATCGCCCCCGCGCGCACCTTCGGCTTCCGCGAAGACGAGGCGATGCTCCGCAACATGGGACTGATTCGCGGTGCCTCCGGGAATTCCGCCATAATCCTCTCCCGCAGCGGCGTCGAAAACGGACCCCTTCGCTTCCACGATGAGTTCGTCCGCCACAAGGTGCTCGATCTTATCGGTGATCTCGCCCTCGCCGGCCGCCGGCTCTGGGGCAGGGTCGTCGCCGAGCGCGCCGGCCACGCCATGCACACCGCGCTCGTGCAACGTCTGCTGCGCGACCGCAGCGCCTGGGAGCTCGCAACCCTCCCCGCCGCCGCCCCGGCCACCGTCGTCTCGCGACCTGCCCGCACTCCGCAGTCCGCCCATCCCAGCTGGGCCGTCGCCTAGGCTTTCGCGCCGAAGCCCCTTCGCATGCGCGCGGCCCTCGCCCTCGGCTCCAATCTGCCCTCCCGTTTCGGCGATCCCGCTGCCAATCTCCGCGAAGCCCTGCACCGCCTCCACGGCCTCGGCGAGGTCACAGCGGTCTCCTCGTTCTGCGAAACCGACCCGGTCGGCTACACCGCGCAGCCGCGCTTCATCAACGCCGCCGCGGTCCTCCAGACCCATCTGGACCCGCTGGCGCTGCTGCACGGCCTGCTCGCCATCGAGACCGGCATGGGCCGCGTCCGCACCGCCGACACACGGCCCAAAGGCCCCCGTGTCATCGACCTCGATCTGCTGCTCTGCGAACACGACCACGGCCCAGGCCTCACCCTGGCTAATCCAGACCTCATTCTGCCGCACCCCGAGCTGGCCAATCGCCGCTTCGTGCTCGCCCCCCTGGCCGAGATCGCCGGTGACTGGCAACACCCCGTGCTCCATCGCACGGTCAACGACCTGCTTGCAACGCTGGAGAATGGCAACGTAGCCTCGTGCTAGTCACCTCATAGCTCCCGCACCCCGGAGCGGATCGGAACTTCCTTGAAGCGCTTCGCCGCCGCTCTTGTTCTCCTGCTCATCGGCAACTGCGCCCCCGGTCAGGCTCCTGCCGCCCCCACCGACCTGCCAGCCACCCTTGACTCCGACCACGACGGCCTCAGCGACGCAGTCGAGCAGTCGCTCCTCGTGCAGTTCGCCCCGGCCTTCCACGTGGCCCCAAACGACTGCTCCGGTCGTCCCGCCACCTTTACCCCTGGCCTACAGCTGCCGCACCCTGCCACCGAGGACGGCACGATCTACGGGCAGGTTTCGCCGGCAAAGTCCTCTACCGCTACCGACCGGCAGGTCGAGATCCACTACTTCCATCTCTGGCGCGTCGACTGCGGCGCTCACAGCCATCCGCTCGACACCGAGCACGTCGCCGTCCTGGTGCATGCCACCGGGCCCGATCTCGCCTCAGCCCACTGGAAAGCGCTCTTCTGGTACGCCGCCGCGCACGAGAACACCGTCTGCGATGTCAGCCAGATCGCGCGTGCCTCGACATTGCATGCAGTTGATGGCGGCGCGGACGTCTGGATCTCGCCGGGCAAGCACGCCTCCTACCTGAACGAAACTCTCTGCTTTCGCGGCTGCGGCGCCGATCGCTGCACAGCCATGGTCCCGCTGCCCACCCGCAATCTGGTCAACCTCGGCGAACCCGGGCATCCCATGAACGGCTCGGTCTTTATCGCCTCGAACCAGTGGCCTCTCGCAGCCAAGATGACCGCCACCAACTTTCCACCTGAGCCCTTGGCAAGGCTCAGTGATCTGCCGAAGGATGAGATCGCCTGGTTCAACCCCGGCCGGCACCCAGCCCAGGGCGTCATCGCCATCAGCAGCAGCACGGAGAGTTCCATCGCCGCTGGCGGCCACAACACAAGCGCGGCGATCTCCGTCGCAGGCGACTCCACCGGAGCAGCCATCTCGGCGGCGGGCGACAACACCGGCAATGCCCTCGGCAGGAGCTACACCAGGACCAGGCACGCCCTGGGCAGCTCCGCGCAGCACGTCGGCAAAGCGCTCAGACTCACCAGAAACCAGCCAGCTGAACTCGCCCCACCGGCAGACCCAGCAGCACCGCCCACCACCCCGGCGCCCAAGCAGCCCTGACGATCAAGCTGCCCTGGTCCCCAGCACTAATGCAAGCGCACAGCGACTGCCCGCCCGCTGCTGTCGCGAAAGTTCACCTGCTTGTCCGTCATCGTTCCAAGCTCTGCATCCGGCAGGGGCAGCGTCTGTGGGTCCGGGTACCCGCTCGCCATGCACAGCAGGTAGTGGATGCACTTCATCGCGGTTGGCGCTCCCACCCGCTGTCCATGCTGCAGCAGGTTCATATACATCGGCGCGTGGTCGTTCTCCAGCATCACGTCATTGGCGTAGTTGATGTACACCTGCGCGCCATCCTCCGCCACCCCGTTCCTCGTGACCGAGCCAAGCGGATCCCGCACAAACAGGAGCTGCCGGTTGTAATACGCAAACACCCCCGTAACGATCAGCAGCAGCAACACCCACCTCTTCACGCCTCACCTCGCTCGTCCCGTTTCCTCATCGCTTGCCCTTACCCTCGTGGTACTCCTGCTCCGTATTGATCGCCCACACCGCCGCCTTGTCCACGTGGCCCGCGGCAATGCCATCCACTACCGTCATCGCCGTCAGCATTGAGTGGTCCTGGTTGTTGTACTTGTGCATGCCGTTGCGCCCGATCAGGAACAGGTTTTGGAAGCCGTCCGTCCACTCCCGCAGCTCCCCAAAACGGTCATAGGTCCCGAAGTACGCCGGATAGGTCTTCGGCACACGCACCGCATGCGTATCCAACACCTCCGCCGCGTTCAGAATGCCGATCTTCTCCAGCTCCGCGACCGCAAAGCGCGTCAGCTCGGCATCCGGCATGGCCCACAACGGGTCCGTGTCATAGCAAAAGTACTCCAGCCCGATCCACACCTTCTCCGGATCGGCCACCATGTACGGGCTCCAGTTATTGAAGATCTGCAGTCGTCCCAGCAGCACATCCGGCTCTTGGATGTAGATCCATGTATCGCGCACCAGCCCACCATCCGGCTCCTTCACCGCGAGCCGGTTCGCCAGCACGCCCACCGTGATGAAGTCGCGATACTGCAGGCCGTCACTCACTGCTCGCACGTTGTCGGGCACGGCCGCACCGCCGGCCTCCAGCGCCCGCGTCAACTCCTGCATCGGCATCGTCGAAAAGAAAAACTCTCCCTCAAAACGCCGCCGTTCCCCACTCTCGTTCACAGCCTCTACCGCGGTCACGACCCCGGCTTGGCTCAGCACGTGATCCACCGTCCATCCGGTGTGGATTTCGCCGCCACCCGCCACCACCTTGTCCGCCACATGCTCCCAAAGCTGCCCCGGGCCAAACTTCGGATACAGAAACCGCTCGATCAGCGACGTATCTGTCCCCTTCTGCGCCACATCCTTCGCCTTACTGGCTCTATCGGCAGCTTTGCCTCGTCGCATGAGCGTTGTGCGCACAAAATGTCGCACCGCCGTCGTCAGGCTTAGGCCCTTGATCCGCTGCGCACCCCACTCCGCCGAGATCTGCTCGCACGGCACACCCCACACCTTCTCCGTATAGCTCTTGAAGAACGTCAGGTATAGCTCACGGCCAAACCGGTTGATCAGAAAGTCTTCTAGGCTCTTCTCCTCCCGGATCGGCCGCAACCGCGACCACACGTAGCTCGTGCCAATCTTCACCATGCGCACAACACCCAGGTTGGCAATCGTCGACCGGCTCAGCTTGATCGGGTAATCGAAAAACCTGCGCAGGTAGTAGATCCGACTTTGCCGCGGCCGCACCAGCATCACGCGATCCGCGTCCTCAGGATCCGGGGCCTCCACAACCACGGTCTCCGTAGCACCATGCTCGGCGACGCTCTCGTGACCCTCCGGATCGGTCTCCTCCGTCTCCGTCCGCACCACCGCAGCCAGCGGCCCCATGCCACGCAACGGAGGATGCTGTGGCGACACCGCCGGTACCGCCACCGTTCGCCGCTTGCCCTGGTAGCTGATCTCCGCCGGGGACTCTTCAAGGGCGGGCGGCATCAACTCCATCCACCACTGCATCACGCGGTCACTCTTGGAAAAGAACCGGTGCCCGCCAATATCCATCCGGTTGCCCTTATACCGGATCGTCCGCGAGATCCCACCGATCTCACCACTGGCCTCCAGCACCACGGGCTGCACATCCGTACGGCGCAGCAACTCCAGCGCCGCCGTCAACCCCGCCGGCCCAGCCCCAATAATGATTGCTTTGCGACTCACCCTGCTGTGCGCCCTGCTCCCGAGACAACCTTCGT
>CAXTFS010000257.1:0-5307 GCA_964243395.1 uncultured Acidobacteriaceae bacterium
CCTTTGCAGCCTGCTGCTGTGCGACCATGTGCTCCACCGCGGGCGCTAACTCTGCGTCAAAGCTCACCCAGTGCTTGATCAACGGGTGCTCCGGCGCAAGCTGGATCGATGTTGCACCGAAGATCGTGTCCACGCGCGTCGTGAACACGGTCACCGTCATGTTGTCAGGGCAGCCCTGGACAGCGAAGGTGACGTCCGTTCCTTCGGAGCGCCCAATCCAGTTGCGCTGCATCGTGCGCACCTTCTCGGGCCAGCCGGGCATGTGTTCCAACCCCTCCAGCAGCTCATCGCCATAAGCCGTAATGCGCAGGAACCACTGCACCATCTCACGCTGTTCCACGGGCGTATCCTCGTGCCGCCAGCAGCAGCCGCCCACCACCTGCTCATTGGCCAGCACGGTTGCGCACTTCGGACACCAGTTCAGCTTCGACGTCTTGCGATACGCCAGCCCGCGCTCGTACATCTTCAGAAAGAACCACTGATTCCAGCGGTAATACTCCGGCAGGCAGGTCGTGACCTCCGTGCCGGCCCAGTCGAAACTCATACCCAGGCGACGGAAGTCCGTTCGCATCTGCGCAATGTTCTTCAGCGTCCAGTCCCGCGGAGGCATGTTGTTTTTTAAGGCCGCATTTTCCGCCGGCAGACCGAACGCATCCCATCCCATCGGGTGCAGCACGTTGTAGCCGCGCATCCACATGTAGCGTGCGAGCACGTCGCCGATTGCATAGTTGCGCACATGGCCGATATGCAGCTGACCGCTGGGATAAGGCAGCATCTCCAGGCAGTAGAACTTGGGCTTGCCACTCGTGTGGTCGTCGGCGCGGTACAGCATGGGGTCGGCATCCCAGCGGGCCTGCCATCGTGGCTCGATCTCTGCGGGGTTGTAGCGCCCGGGTTCGCTTGCGGTGGAAATGGTGTCAGGCATGCACTCTTCATTCTAATGAAGGTCATTCCCGCCTGCTGCCCTGCACGACGAAGCGCTTGCCGCCGTGCACAAGCTATCCGGCGGCAAGCGCCTGCAGCACCGCCACGTTGCGTGACTCATCGCCGGGTTCGTCCACGGGTGTCTCCGCAATAAAGGCTGCGTGGCGGAACCGGGGATCGTGCAGCAGCCGGCGGAATGCCGCCGCTCCGATGGTGCCTTCACCGATGTGCTCGTGGCGATCGAGCTTGGAACCCATCGGCGCCTTGGCATCGTTGCAATGCCATACACGCACGGCGTCGGTGCCCATCGTGCCTTCGATCTGCGTGACCGTCGCCTCCCAGCCCTCGCTGGAGACGATGTCATAGCCCGCAACGTGCGTATGGCAGGTATCCAGGCAGACGCCAACCGGTGCACAGGCCTTGGAGGTATCCACCAGCTCCGCAACCTGTTCGAAGTTGCCACCCAGCGAAAACTCCGCGCCCGCCGTGTTCTCGATCAGGATGCGGAAGTCAGCTCCCTGCCATGCCAGCCCCTCGATCGCGCGCTCGATCCCTTCTGCCGCCAGACGCAGACCTTCGTCGCGCGTGAGCCCTTTCCATGAGCCTGGGTGCAGCACAAGGTAGCTCGCTCCGAGCGCCAGCGCGCGCTCCACCTCGCCGCGGAAACCAGCAATGGAATCGACCCGCACCGCCTCTGTCTGTGAGCACAGATTGATCAGATAGCTCGCATGGATCACCAGCGGCCCAACCTCGCTGGCCTGCAGTTCAGAACGCATCTTTTCGGCGTCCTCCGGCTTCACCGGGCTGGCCTTCCACGCACGCGGACTCGCGCTGAAGATCTGAAAGGTATTCGCGCCCGCAGCGACGGCCCGCTTCACGGCCGTCCAGCAACCGCCCGCGGTTCCCACATGCACACCGATGCGTTGGATTGCCACAATCTCAGCCTATCGCAAGCCTTTCGGGCGCAGGCACGCTACCATGGCATCGCTGCACGTCGCAGCCACGAGGTCGTCCATGGCAGCGCCACAAAACTTCCGCAATCACACCCGGATCGATCCGCTGTTTCACTTCCTCGTCGCGCCGGTACTGCTGCTCAATGTCGTCGTCACAATCGTTGTTCTCGTTCACCACTGGCCTGAACATCGTTTACTGCACGCGTGGCTGGTGGTGCTGGCCATCGCGCTCTCGTTGCTGGCGACACTTGCTCGCATCTACGCTATCCGGGTGCAGGATCGCGTGATTCGACTTGAAGAGCGCATCCGCTACCTGCAGCTCCTCACGCCGGAGGCCGCCGCCGGCGCTGGGACGCTCTCCACAATGCAGATCGTCGCCCTGCGTTTCGCGTCCGACGCGGAGCTGCCCGGCTTGGCGCAACGCGCCGCCGCCGAAAACATGACGCCGAAAGCCATCAAAGAGGCCATCAAGGTGTGGCGGCCGGACACCGTCCGCGTGTAGCTACCAGAGAGCCGCAAGTTCTGCACAAAAGCCGCTCTAAGAGCGGCTTTTGTGACCTCGAATCGTACAGTTTTTAGTACACGTCGCGCTGATAACGCTTGGCCTTCTTCATGCCGGCCAGGTACTCCTGCGCATGCTCCAGCGTGCCGTTGGATCCCTTCGCGATCACGTCCAACAGGGCCGTTTCCACATCCTTGGCCATGCGGCTGGCATCGCCGCAGACATAGAAGTACGCGCCGCGCTCCAGCCAGTCATACAGCGCCGTCGCGTTCTCCTGCATGCGGTCCTGCACATAGACTTTTTTGCCCGTATCGCGTGAAAACGCGGTATCCAGCCTGGCCAGCGTTCCATCCCCCAGCATGGCATTGAACTGCTGCTCATAGAGGAAGTCCGATACCCGACGCTGCTCACCAAAGAAGAGCCACATGGGCCCCTTTTCTCCGAGAGCCTGGCGCTGCTCCAGAAACGCGCGAAACGGCGCGATCCCCGTCCCGGGACCGATCATAATAACGGGCGCGTCGGTGTCCTCCGGCAGGCGGAACGCGTTGTTTTCATGCAGAAAGATCGGCAACGCCGCTTCCACCGGAGCGCGTTCGCCCATGTGTCCGGAGCAGACGCCCTGACGATCCATGCCGTGCGCGTGGTAGCGCACAACGCGCACCGTCGTATGCACCTCGCCCGGATGCGCAGCCTGTGCGCTGGCAATGGAATACATGCGCGGGGTCAACCGCTGCAGCACATTGAAGAGCTCCTGCGGGCTGGTAACCGCGCCCGGAAATTCACGCACCAGATCAACAAACTCGCGCCCCCAGACATACTCTTCCGCAACGGCCTTGTTCTCCTGCCCTTGCAGCGCCTTCAGACCCTGCGGCACATTCTCGCCGAAAAGCTTGGCGTACTGGTTCACGCTGCCGCGCGCCAGTTTGCCGATACCAAGACGCGTTGTGAGGGCGTCATGCAGATCAGTCTCTACCTTGTAGTGGTCGAGCACACGCTCAGTGCCCGTGAAACCCAGCGCCTCGAGCACCTCCATCACCTGGGCCTCGCGATTCGTGGGAATAATGCCCACCGCGTCGCCCGGGGTGTAGGTCATGCCCTCTTCCAGCGAAAGCTCAATGTGGATCGTCTCTTTCTCGCTCTCCGGACCGGTCAGGCGGTCGTTGGTGAGCACACGGGAAAGGTACGGCTGATTGCGGGTGTACTTGGTCGCGTGCGGCTTAGGGGTGGCCGGCGGCTCGGCGACGGCTGCGGAGGTCTGTTCGCTCATCACCTCTTATTGTAACGGCGCGACCGGACTCCATCGTGCGCCCGCAGGCATCGAAAACGGTCGTTCACCCGACGTACTCTTTACGGGATAAGCTCGGTCGCGCTCGATTCGCTCAGCTGGTGAATGGCAATCCAGGTCTGCTGGTAGGCATTCAGCGCGTCGGAGGTCGAGGTCCGGGCATCGCGCAGAGAGTCCAGGTAGTCAATCAGCGCCAGCCCCCCGTGGTCGAAGGCAAAGCGCGCGATCCCCAGAACATCCGTGCTCTCGTCGAGGTAGTGGTTGCCGAAGCGGTCGGCTAGCGTTTTGGCCTGTTCATACGCAACCCAAGCCTGGTCCACATCGGAGGCGATCTGGTTCCGCGTCGCACCAAGCGTCAGCTGCGCGGCATCGATCGTCAGCCGGGCAGCCTCCTTGTTGCCCTGGTTCTTATCGAAAATGCGCAGCGGAATGTTCACGTTGAAACCAAACGAATTGGGGTTGTAGCCGGTGCCTTCGGGGGTGCGGTCGTACTCCGCCTCAAACGTCGGATCGGGCGTGCCGTTCGCCACGGCGAGGCGGTACGCCGCCTGCGCCGCCGCCACGCCGGATTGCGCTGCGGCCAGGTCCGGCCTGGTTGTCAACGCCGCCTGGATGAGCTGCTCGCGGGTCTGGGTCAGGCTGGGCGGAACGATGTCCCCGGTGATATCGAAGGTCTGCGACGGCACGCCAACCCCGATCAAGGTCTGCAGCTGGTCCGAGGCTTGCCGCAACGCAATTTCGTCATTCGCGGCGTCAGACTCAAAGCTGCCAAGCTGCAAATCCAGCCGCTCGAAGTCCAGCTTGCCAAGATCGCCCGCCTTGTAGCGGTCCTGCGCGATCTCCACCTCGCGCCGGAAGTCCGCAAGCTGCGCCTTTGAGAGCTCCAGCGACTGCTTGGCAAAGAGCATGTGCGTGAAGGCTGTCCGAACCTGCAGAATCGTCTGCCGGATCGTGTCCCCCAGCTGCCCCGCCGTCTGCGCGGTGGTGGCTTTCGCATCCTCAATCCGGTACCCGCGCTTGTTTCCACGCTCAAACAGCCGCGAGATCTGGACGGAGTACGCATACGGATTGTTCACATTCGATCCGGTTTCGGTGATGTCCTGCCCAACCACTCCGAGGTACGGGTTGGCACGCACAGCCGCCTGGCGCTCCAGCGCACGCACGCTGCGCAGGTTGGCGTCCGCAGCCAGCAGCGTCAGGTTGCTGGTGCGCGCGCGATCGACCACCTGCTGCAACGTCAGCGCTCCGGGCTTGGCCGGCGGCGGCTTGCGCGGATCGATGCCCGGTGACGCCGAGGCCGCATAGGCCTGCGGGCCGTTCTGGGCACCCTGCACTCCGTTCGCCCCTGCAGCGCCGCTGGTCCCTGTCCCGTGTCCACCCGCCGCCTGTCCCGGCCCTGATCCCGACGCCGAACCCGGCCCTGATCCCGACCCTGATCCAGAGGCGCCCTGACCACTGGCCGCACCGGCCGCTCCCGCAGCCGCAGAACCACCCGCACTTCCACCAGCGGACCCGGCCTGGGCGTGCATTGCCGCCGCACCGACAGTCAGCATTGAAAGGTACACGGCTGCAGCCAGCTTTAAAGCGCCGGACCTCCGGGAACACGATCGCAAGGGGCTCATTGCTCAAACTCCGCATCCGGC
>CAXTFS010000258.1:0-4424 GCA_964243395.1 uncultured Acidobacteriaceae bacterium
GGCGATTCCGGCGCTTACGGTGCAATCCACAATGGGCGCCTCAGAGGTGCATGTCGTGCCACCGTCGGTGGTGCGCAGCACGCTGGACGTGCTTGCCGCGGACCTGCCGCCGGTGGGGATCAAGATCGGCATGTTGGCCAACGGGGAGATCGCGCAGGTCATCGCCGGCTTTCTGCGTGCGCTTCCTGCAAGCGCAGAGACACCTCGCTTGCCCGTGGTCCTCGATCCCGTGCTCCGATCCAGCTCGGGCCGGGAACTCTATCCAGCCGCAGATCTCGGCGTCCTGCATGCGGAGCTTCTGCCGCACGTGACCTGGACCACGCCGAACTGGACCGAGTTAGCTGCACTCGCGGACTCCACCGTCGCAAGTCTGACCGATGCCGAGCACGCCGGCCGGCGCCTTCAGGAGCGCCATCCCCAGCTGAACCTTGCCGTCACAGGTGGCGATCAGAGGGAGCCAACCGATCTGCTGTTGATCGCCGGTGGGGAGGCCGTGCGGTTTCGTGGAGAGCATGTCGCGACGCGATCGACCCACGGTACCGGCTGCGCGTTCTCGTCTGCGCTGCTGGCGAATCTCGTGCGCGGCGCAGCCCCAACCGAGGCAGTGCGCGAGGCCAAGGCCTACGTCACCGGCGCGCTCCGGCACGCGCCCGGGCTCGGGGGTGGGCGAGGTCCGCTGGGGCTGCTCTGGCCGTTGCACCCCCATCGCAGCTGAACGCCGGGCCTTGGCGAGGGGAACAAGTTGGTACTCTACTGCCTATGAGTGATGCTCTGATCCTGACCCTGAATGGTCGGCAACGCACCGTGGACGGTCCCGGGTCGCCTGCTCCGCTGACAACGGTGCTGACAGCACTGGAACTCCGCGCCGACCGTGTCGCGGTGGAGCTCAACGGTGAGCTCGCCCCGCGCACGGCCTGGGCGGAAACGCTGGTCCACTCCGGAGACCGGCTGGAGATCGTGCACTTTGTCGGCGGCGGTCTCGGCCCACCCTTCGCCGAAGAGGGAGATCTTCAGCCGCTCCACTAAAGCCAGGCGGTAGGCCCGGTGCCGTGCTCTAGTGAGTCGGTGGGTGCCCGAGCGGCCTGGACAGCTTGTAGTCGAGCTCGAAGTAGCCGAACTGGGCGTCACGATCGCGCGGGTAGATCGCCGCAACGACCGTCTTTCCGAAGCTTTTTGCGTAATAACTCGTGAACGAGACCTGCTTGTTGATGGCGTACTCGGCGCTGATGTCGTAGAGCGACGAGAAGCTGCCATGATTGTTGCCCGGGCGGCCTGTATATCCGAAGACCTTGTTATCGAAGGCGCCGCCGCCGCCATACCAAAAGTCTTTGGGCGCGGTGAGCTGCAGAAAGTGCAGATCGGTTCGCACCTCAAGCCCTTTCGCCGGCCGGTCAATGAACTGCACGAAGTCATCTGTGGAATTCATCATGTTGAAGTAGGGAAATCGCGCATAGACGCGCGGCGTCGGCAGCACCTGGAAGAAGGTGTTGTGGGTGCCGTCCGCATTGTTGTTGTCGCCCGTAGTCCGCAGAGCACCGCCGCGGATCCAGGGCTGGCTGCGCACGCCGGTGAAGCGAAAGCTGGCCTCTGTCGCGAAGCCGCCGGAACGCTGCGTCAGCAGACCCCAGTTGCCGTTCTGGAGCACGCCCCACAACACCAGGTCAAGGGTGTTTTTGCCGACCGGAACAGCGGCCAGAACGTCCGCGCCGTAGCTGCCGATGCGAATGTTCCTGTGGTCCAGCGCACGTGCGGCAGCGGTCCGATTGTCCGTCTTGGTCAAGCCTGTCCGGCCATCGTGGTAATCCAGAGCAAAGCCCCGCACCAGCACCCGCTTCTGCGCCAAGTAGCGCGTGTAGGCGAGGTACTGGATGTCGACATTGAGCTCCGGGTTGGCGTTCATGTTGTAGACGCCCTGCGTTGGGCGTCCGGCCATGCCGGTAAGGTCCCAGTTGGTGCCGCCTATCTTCGCATCGGCACCGTCGAAGGAGCGCTGGCCATTGGAGAACCCGAAGTTGCCGACCAGCCGCTGCGCCACACGGTTGGTCTGGAGCCAGGCGAGCGTGGTGTCCCTGGGTGCGGTCTCCTGACCTTCAAAGAATTCGAAGCGTCCCAGCCGAACCACCGTCGCGTCGCGCTTGAAGTGGTAGCGCAGAAAGCCCTGCCGAAAGGAAGCGGCAACAGGATCCTGATTGTTGTTGTTTGAAGCGTAGTACGTGCCGCCAAGGCCGAGCTGCCCCTGCGCCGCTACGGGCGATACAGCATCGTTGGGCAGAAAGAGCTCAGCGCTTTGACCCAGTTCGACCAGGTAGTCGAAGTGGCGCACCCGTTGCTGCAGGCTTAGCCGGAGCAGGGAATCCTGGTGCCCGTACACCTCGTCATGGGGTGTCGCGGCGAACCATTGCGTCGCGTTGGTGCGCTCGCGGACCAGGGCCGTGATGGTGACCGGCGTGGAGACAGGTGGCGGCGGAGGTGGTGTTGTCGACTGGGCTGCGGTGGCGAGCGTTGTGCCGAACAGGAATGAGAGCAGGGCGATGCGATGCAAAAAGTGGTCTCCTTACAACTGCATTCCAGAACCGCGCAATTCGATCCCGCGTGTCCTCTCCACGGACGCTCCGAAAAATTCCCGTCAAGAGCACGTGTCGGAATCGGATCAGAGGAATCGTGAAGGTCAAGTTGCTGAAATGTGCTGTGAGTAGGGTGTAACACAGCGCCGCTACGGTCGGGAAGTGGGAGAGGAAGGGCCCTGTTGCACCAGTTGTCGGGCCGTTCCGTCACGGATGAAGTCGGCGCGCGGCCCACGCTCCGAGATGGCAGCCTACTGCGCCGTAGCAGCGGCCGGAGCATGGTGCCGCGTGAGCAGGAAGTAGATCACCGGGGTCG
Organism: uncultured Acidobacteriaceae bacterium; assembly: GCA_964243395.1. GTDB lineage: Bacteria > Acidobacteriota > Terriglobia > Terriglobales > Acidobacteriaceae > Granulicella. The sequence goes on from CAXTFS010000258.1 coordinate 2,881, forward strand.
CGACCAGACTCAGCAGCAGGGAGATCGTGAGACCACCGATAATGGCGATGGCGAGTGGCTGCAGCATCTGTGAACCGGCACCAAGGGCCAGCGCCAACGGCAGCATGCCTGTCACTGCGGCGAGCGCCGTCATGAGGATAGGACGCAGCCGGCGTTGTGCGGCCATCAGCATCGCCTCGCGTGCGTCTGAACCCTCGGCCCGATAACGCTCGTCGGCATCGAGCAGCAGGATGCCGTTCTTCGCAACGATGCCGATGACCATAATGAGCCCCATGAAGCTGGCCACGTTGAAGGTTGTTCCCGTGACCAGCAGCGCACCGACCACGCCACCGATCGAGAGCACCGACGAGGTCAGGATCGCGGCCGGCGCCGCAAAGTTGCGAAACTCCGTAAGCAGCACGCCAAACACCAGCACCAGCGCCAGCAGCAGCACACGGGCAAGATCGGCGAAGGACTTTTGTTGCTCCTGATACGTGCCGCCATATTCCACACGCACGCTCGGGGGCAGATGCATGGCTGCCACGCGGGCCTGCACCTCCTTCACCGCCGTGCCTAGATCTGTCCCTTCCAGACGGCCGGTAACGACTACCAGACGTTGCAGGTTTTCTCGGCGGATCTCGTTCTGCGGAGGCAAGGCTGTGATGTTTGTCAGAGAGCCGAGCGAGGCGGTATGGCCGGAGCTGGAGTTCAAAACAGTGTCGCGGATCGATTCCAGTGACTGTCGCGTTTCGGCGCCGAGTCGCACACGCACGGGGTACGCCCGTCCGTTGCTGATGACCGGGTTGCTCGCTTCCACGCCATCGAGAATGGCGGTCGCGTCTTCGGCTACTTCCTGCGGTGTGAAGCCGAGCCGCGCGGCGAGCTGAGGGTCTACCTCGAAGTTGGTTGCCGGCCCGCTCAGGGTGTTATCGACGCCGTTCTCGACATCGACGACGCCATCGAACGCTTCGATGGCCGTTGCGACCCGTGGAGCAAGCTGTTGCAAGAGCTTCGGATCCTGCGCGAAGAGCTTGATCTGGATGGGTTCGGGCGCATTGGAAAGATCGCCGATGTTGTCCTGCAATACCTGCATGAACTCCACCTCGAGCTGAGGCGTGGTGGACTTGATCCGCCTGCGCGCCTCGGCGATCACCTCATCGATGCCGCGGCTGCGTTTGCTCTTCAGCTTGACGGTGATGTCCCCGGTGTTGGCCTCGGTCACGGCAGCCAATCCCATCTGCAGCCCGGTGCGGCGACTGGTGCTCTCCACCTCCGGTTCCGAGCGCAGGATCGCCTCCACGCGGTCAAGCACCTTTCCCGTGGAAGGCAGTGAACTCCCGGCAGGCATCACGTAGTCCAGGATGAAACCGCCTTCGTCCATGGCAGGAAGCAAGTCGGAACCAAGGGATCGGTAGGCCAGCGCGGCGCCGGCAATGAGCAGCAGGCAGACCAGACCAAGCCAGAGTGGGCGTGCCAGAGCTCCTTCGAGCAGCCGGCGATGCCAGCGCATGACCCATGCCAGGGTGGGTCCCGGTGTTGAGTGAGACTCGCCCTTGCTGGCGGAT
>CAXTFS010000258.1:4434-5305 GCA_964243395.1 uncultured Acidobacteriaceae bacterium
CAAGGCCCCGGTACGCAAAGTAGCTGCCGACAATGAGCAACAGACAAAGGATTCCGAGCCAGACCGGACGGCGAAGCGACAGATCCAGAGCGCGGCGATGCCAGCCCATGACGCGACCCAGCACCGGGCCCGGCTCCGCGTGCGCTGGTTCGCCGGGGAGGCGTTCCTCTGCGTCTGTACGCTGGCCGGGCTTTAGCAGCACCAGCGCCAGGCCCGGCGTCCAGGTCACGGCCAGCAGCAGTGACGTGAGCAGGGAAATGGCCATCATGATCGCCAGCGCACGGAAGAAGCTGCCGGTGACCCCGGTAACCGCGATCAGCGGAAGAAACACCACGACGGGCGTGATGGTGGAGCCGACAAGGGGCCGTGAAATCTCATGCAAGGCCTTGCGCACGGCCTCGGTGCGGCCTTCCCCGGCATCGCGATGCAGCACGATGTTTTCAACCACTACGATGGCGTCATCGATCACCAGACCAATCGCTGCCGCCAGGCCGCCCAGTGTCATCAGGTTGAAGCTTTGCCCGATCAGCCACAGGACCAGCACCGTCACCGCCACGGTGACTGGGATGACCAGGCCGGCAATCAGCGAAGACCGCCAGTCGCGCAGAAACAGGAACAGGATGATGCAGGCAAGAACCAGGCCGATGACAATCGCATCACGAACGCTCCTAATGCTTTCCCGCACGAGCAGCGACTGATCGTAAAAGGGTTGGAGGACTACGCCTTTGGGTAACTTGGTGCGCAGTTGTGCGACCGCGGCGGCCACTCCGTCGGCTACCGCAACGGTGTTGCTTGAAGGCTGCCGGGTGATGTTCAGCAGCACCGCCGGATGGCCATTCGCGGAGACATACGTGGAGACCGGCAGCGCGGC
>CAXTFS010000259.1:0-5300 GCA_964243395.1 uncultured Acidobacteriaceae bacterium
GCGTTGAGTGGGCCTTGCAGTCGGAAATTCCGGACGATGTCGCGGTCCTGTTCTCGTGGGCCAGCCTCGAAGGCGCGGGGTACCGGGACTTCTCCGCCTCCCGCCGGCAGCGCCGTTCCGCGATGTGGCTGCGTGCCGCCGAGATTACGGGTCGGGATTCTCGTCCAGACACTCAAGTGCCAGAGGAACGCAACGGCGGCCCTGCAGCGACGACCCCAGGGATCCCGGCGACGACCCCAGGGATCCCGCGGACCGACCATCCGAAGCTCGAGCTCCGTTCAGCGAGTGCGCTCCCATCTTCGCCGGCCGATGCTTCCCCTGCGAACGCTGCCACGCCCCTTGTTGATCTTCTCCCTGAGCCAGAAGCTTTTCGAACCATGCTGCCGGTGCGCTTTCCACAGCGGCGCTCACCGCGCCGTGCTTTGCCGTCGACAGAGTGGTCAGACGAGGGTCCGCAGCCCGACGTCGAAAAGGTTTTGCCTGCGCCCCTGAGCGATCGTGCGACACCGGCGTTCCCCGGTCTCGAAGGCGTGGATCCAGCCGCGATGTCAGGGCCATCTTTGACAAGCGCCACCCTGGGTGAGCGCCCCGGGGTGGGTTCCTCCGCGTCCACACCTTCGACCATCGCCGCTTTGGCTTTGGGGGCTGCAGACCAGGCGCCTCCGGACGCATTTCAATCGTCCAGGCCCCCATCCGGAGCACCGAGCGGCGGTCGCCCCTCGTCTGCACCTGCCTGGCTCGGCCAGCGGTTGGACTCCCTGAAGTTGGAACAACTCCGCGGCCAGCCTTCTCAGGCGGCTGCGAGCAACACCCTGCAGCACTCCCGCGAACGGGTGGCTTCGCGCTGGTTCGCGCTCAAGGGAGTCTTCGATCCCGCGACGCCCGACATGGAGCCGACGCAGTCGCGCCATCGCGAAGATCGCGAACCGGGTGCCCACACGGTGGTGGTCTTTTCCATGGCGGGAGGCGTCGGCAAGACGTGCCTCACGGCCTCGCTCGGCCGGGCGCTTTCCACTCATGGAGAGAAGGTCTTGCTGGCCGACACAACCGCCGGGGGTCTGCTGCCGTTTTATTTTGGTGCTCGCGAGATCCGGACCGGTTTGGTGCGCACGTTCTCACCGCCTCCGGGCGGAACGGACGCGCCCATCCACCTCGTGAGTTATGGCACCGACGAGAGCCTCCGGCATGACGGCGACGGGGGCTTCGCCCGCGAGCTTGCACTCCACGCGAAGGGGATGGACCGGGTGATTGTCGATCTGGGCGCAGGTGCCACGGCGGCGCTGAGCCGGCTCGTGCGGCTGGGCGCGACCGTTGTGGTTCCATTGGCGCCCGACATGAACGCGGTCCTGAGCCTGGAGATCAGTGAGCGCTTCTTTGCCGGTGTGCTCGGCGCGGATGGGCGGCCTGCAGCGGTGCACTACCTGCTGACGCAGTACGACCCTGCTCTGCCGCTGCAACTGGACGTTCGCGAGGTGCTGCGGGAACGGCTTGGCGATCGTCTGCTGCCCTTCTGCATTCGACGCTCGCCGGCAGTCGCTGAAGCGCTTGCCGAAGGAATGACGGTGCTGGACTATGCGCCCGGTGCAGAGATTGCCAGGGACTACATCCATCTCGCGTCATGGGTTCGTACGTTGGGCGCACCCGTGCGGACAGGCTCAGGAAAGGCCCGGTGGATCGAACGATGAGTGGGCCTCCACCTGGGGGAGCAAAGGGGGGTTCTGAAGCTCTGCTTGTGCGTCTATTTCGTCTTCCACTGATCCTTGCCGGTGTCTTCTTCCTCTTGCTTGCCGGGACGGTCCCGCTGACCTGGGCGCAGCAGGCCGTGGCCGGTTTCACCCTGCTCGTCGTTGCCCTTGGTCTGCACCGGTACTCCCGCTCGTACCTGCTTACCCTTGCCCTGGTTCTGCTGTCCTGCTTCGCCACCTTTCGCTACGCCTGGTGGCGGTTTGCCCAGGTCAGCTACTTCTTCCGAGGCGGGGGAACAACAGCGCTGGATGCTTTCTTTCTCTGGCTGCTGCTGGGCGCTGAGTGCTATGCCTTTCTGAATCTGTTTCTGAGCTATTTCCAAACGCTCTGGCCCCTGCGACGCGCGCCGGTGCCGCTCTCGGACAACGTGGATCTTTGGCCCGAAGTCGACCTTCTGATCCCGACCTATAACGAGCCATTAAGCCTGGTGAAGTACACCGCGCTCGCAGCGATGAACATCGATTGGCCGGCTGACCGGCTGAACGTCTATCTGCTCGATGATGGACGACGCGCGGAGTTCCGCTCCTTCTGCGCGGAAGCCGGCATCGGCTACATGACGCGCGACAATAATCGTGACGCCAAGGCGGGCAACATCAACCGTGCGCTCGGGCGGCTGGGCGCGCCCTTCGTCGCCATCTTCGATTCTGACCATGTCCCGACGCGCTCATTCCTGCAACTCACCATGGGCTGGTTCGAACGCGATCCGAAGCTGGCGATGTTGCAGACTCCGCATCATCTGTATTCGCCCGATCCGTTCGAACGTAACCTGCGCCAGTTCCGCGTGGTGCCCAACGAAGGCGAGCTCTTCTACGGTGTTGTGCAGGACGGCAACGACTTCTGGAACGCCGCATGCTTTTGTGGATCCTGCGCCGTAATGCGGCGAGCTGCACTCGATGAGGTAGACGGCATTGCCGTCGAAACGGTTACCGAGGACATGCACACCAGCCTGCGCCTGCAGATGGGTGGATGGAACACGGCGTACATCAACATCCCGCAGGCAGCAGGATTAGCCACGGAGCTTCTCAGCAGTCATGTGCGCCAGCGAATCCGGTGGGCGCGCGGCATGGTGCAGGTATTGCGGCTGGAAAACCCGTTGTTTGCGCCAGGGCTCAGCATCGCGCAACGCCTCTGCTACTTCAACGCGATGTTGCACTTCCTGTACGCCCTTCCACGGCTGATCTTCTTAACAGCGCCGCTGATCTATCTGATCTTCGGACACACCAACATCCCCGGGTTTGCGGCCGCGATCCTGGCCTACGCTGTACCGCATCTGGTGTTGTCCTACCTCACGAACTCGCGGATACAGGGCAATCGTCGGTACTCCTTCTGGAATGAGATCTATGAGACGGTACTCGCGCCCTACATCCTGATCCCGACAGTGCTTGCGTTTGTCTACCCCAGGCGCGCACGCTTCCACGTCACGCCCAAGGGTGGCGTGGTCAATCGAAGCTTCTTCGACTCGCGCATTGCCGGTCCGTTTCTTCTTTTGCTGCTGTTCAATTTCGCCGGTCTGCTTTGCGCCCTGCCGCGTGCGATTCACTTCCCGCAGGTGACCGGGTTCACCCCTGCGCTCACCTCGTTGCTGAACCTGCCGGCGCGAATGTACGACGCGGGCCACCTTGGGACGGTGTGCATCAACGTACTCTGGACCCTCTTCAACCTGGTCATGCTTGGGGTCGCCACCGGCGTCGCAAGCGAAAGTCAGCAGCGGCGCCGAACCGTGCGCGTATCGATGACGGTGCCGGCACGCGTCGTTCTTCCGGATGGCACGTTGTTGAAGGGGGCAACCACCGATATCTCAAGCGGCGGTGTCATGATCCGCAGCGAAGCGCCCATCCACGTGGAGGCGGGCGAGGCCGTAAGCCTTGTCTTCGCGGTGCTTTACGGTGAGGCCACCTTGCCGGCCACGGTCATTGAGGCCAACGATCACGTCTTGCGGGCCCACTTCGACCCGCTAACAACCGTGCTGTACTCGCGTGCCGATACCTGGCTTGACTGGGGTGACACGCGGGAACGGGACCACCCGCTCCGCAACATAGGCCGCATCATCCAACTTGCCGGCTTTGGGATCGCGGAGATTGCCCGCGGAACGTTTCGCCGCACTGCGGAGCTCAACGTCGGTGCGTATGCCAAGGGCGCTGCCTTGCTCCTTGTCGCGGCCGTGTCGTTGCGTTTGCTGCTGCTGCCTGGCCTTGTGCCGGCGCAGAGTCGCGTGACCTCCCTGCCACCGCATCCCACGCAGGCCAGCACCCGAACTGCTGCCGACACGCCGACAAACTGGGTTCGCAGCACGTCCTCTCTTAGGGACGGCCACGCACGGAATGTCGTGCTGTCACGAGCAGGAGGCAGGCAGCGCACACTCTACTTCACGTTGCCGGAGGATGCCCTTGTGCAAACGGCGACGTTGCGCCTGCGCTACCGGTGCGCCTCCATCCCTGCTTCAGCGTCGAGTCCTGGACCAGCTGTTGACGACGAGCTCAGGATCAGTGTGAATGGCATGCAGGTGCGTGCTCTGCCGCTGCCGGAGCAGGGGAGCGTGGGTGACGAAGCCGCTGCATCGTCAGCTGTACCCTGGCACATCGAAACGGTGGAGCTGCCACCTGACCTGCTGGTGCATACAAACGAGTTGAGCTTTGAGCTTCTTCTGCCGGCGTCTTCGACTGGTTCAGCAACGGCAGGGAACGCGTCCTGGGCCGAAGTGGACACGGGCTCATCGGGTATGGGGTCATCAAGCACGGGGTCATCAATCGAGACCCTCAGCTCTCGACTGGTCCTCGCTGCAGACAGCGCTGGCAAGGCGGCCGCAAAAGACCTCACCGCTGCTCCAGCGCCCTTGCGAGAGCCTAAGGAGCCCACGGGCTCTCTTTCCGCTGCGGTCAGCGCCTCAGGCCGCCCGGGGCGCCTCACGGGCATTGGCCTGCCTAATAGGCGCGTGCCCGCACGGCTCTGTGCTGGCCTGTCTCGTCATTGGGTCGCGCTGTTCTTCAGCGTGTTGGTGGTGTGCTTCGGCCTGGCGGCGCTGTTGCAGGCCATGTCCCAGCGGCACGCGGATCGCAGGCTCAGTGTTTCCCCGGCGGGGAACGGCTGATCGCAGCTTTCACTGGAATGAGCCGCAGGCTGCCGGGTTCGGCTTTGCTCTACCTGAAAATTGCCGGGACATTGTTGTGACAGTGGTAAGCGCACAGATGGGGGTAGCATCGTTGCTTTAGAGTCAGATGGGTACAGCGAGCACCGTCCGCCGTTTGTGAGGCTTGGTCCTGAACGCCATTGTCGAGAAGAGATCGGCACGTGCGCGCATCGCTACGGGCCTGCGTAGCGAGTTGCGCCTCACGGCGTGGCTGGGAACCCCGCTTGCCCTGGGCGAACTGGGTTGGATGTCGACCTACATCGTCGATGCGCTGATGGTGGGGCGGCTGGCCGATTCACCGCTGGCGATCTCAGCCTCATCCCTGGGCAACACGATCTTCTACGCAATCGTCTTCTTCGCCATCTACCTGCTCAACGGTCTGGAGACGCTTATCGCGCAGGCCTTTGGTCGTGGTGAAGACAACGAG
>CAXTFS010000260.1:0-5287 GCA_964243395.1 uncultured Acidobacteriaceae bacterium
CACCTGCAGGAGCTTGCGTTACTTGCCCCCGCCGCAGTGGATTCAATACTTCACTGTTTGCCGACGTGCAGGGCGACCAATGCCTGGACGCCCCTTGCTTTCACACCAAGGTAAACGCCCACATCGACCGCGAAGTCGCAGCCCGTCCGGAACTGGTGCAGATCGAAAACGGTTACCGCGCCCCGAAAGAGCAGAGGCCCGGAGCCGTCCGCAGCGGCACCTATCGCGAAGTCGACACCACCAGCCAGAACCCCGATGCGGAACCCATCGCACCCTGCGAAGCCGCAAACCCGCCATCATCGTTTACGGCAAGCGCGTAGGAACCATCCTCACCGTTTGCACTGACAACAATTGCCCCGTGCACGATCCCCGCGCCGCAGCCAAAGCAGCCGAACACCCTGCCCCCGTCATGGCACCGGCACCCGAAGCCGAGACAGAGGAACAGGCCGAGGAACGCCGTCAGCAGTTCGAGGCACAACGCCAAGCCCACCAGCAGGAGGAGGAGCGCAGGGCCGAAGAGCGCCGTCAGCAGCAGGAACAGGAAGAGCAGCGGCGCGAGGCAGAATTTGCCAAGCGCGACAAACTCCGCAAGAAGCGCGAGGCGACCTTCGAGCGCATCGTGCAGGAACCTCCGCCCGTCTTCACCGCACCGCAGTTGCGCGTCATTCTTCGCGCCCTCGTCAACCTTGACCCCTACACCTTTGCCGATGATCTTGCCGAGGATATGGCCGACGAGAACGAGAAACGCAGCGCCGAGGAGGTTCTGCTGTCCCTTATCGAGGGCACAGGCGACGACAAGCTAACCGGCTTCGCTGTCCGTCTGGCGCTTTCCGGCCATCGTGGCATCCCGCGCGAAAACGAGCTTGATTTCCTTGCCGAGGCCGAGGCCGCATTCCTCTCCCCGAAGGCCGCGAAACAGAGCCGCCCGAAAAAGGAAGCAGCCCGCACGAAAGCCCCGGTCGAGCGGAAGGAACCGACACCCATCAAGCCAGCCAAAGCAGCCGCGAAGAAAGCCAAGCCTGAAAGGGAACAGGCCCCACCCGTCGAGAACGCCGTCGCAGCATAACCCGGTTGGGGCTGGTCCCAGCCCCAACTCACTCCCCGCCCAGCGCAGGAAGGAAAACCCCATGAACAATGCCGCCGCCATCACCGCCGTCAACCGGGCACTTGCCCACTACCGCCGCCGTCAGGCCCATGCGCCCACCGATCACTCCGCGCGTGAAATCGCCCAGATGTCCATGCTTGCCGAGTACCTGCACGATACGAACCTGCACACAGAGCAACGCCATACGGAACCGCAACCCAGCAACGCATTTCACCCGGCCACCACAGCCGCAGCCGCATAACCAGACGCGGGAGCCGCAAGGCTCTCGCCTCTCTCACACCCGAAGCCAAGGCCCACGATGAACAGCACAGATACCTCCATCCGCGATCTACTCGCCGCGCTTCCCGCCCCCGGCTACGACATCGGCGTCCGCACCGACGGAAGCATGTACCGCGTCGAAGCCGCACCAGCTTCCCGCATCCTGCGCATGCTTCCCTTCCTCGAACATCGCAATGCACAAGGCGCACACATCTACCTACGCCCCACCGGAGAAAGCTGCTACACCCTGCTGGACGATCTCACCGCCGCTACCCTTCCCCGCCTTACAGTCGAAGGCTACGCACCCGCCGCCGTGGTCGAGACAAGCCCCGGCAGCTTCCAGGCTTGGCTTAGACACACGCAGCCGTTCCACAAAGAGCTTGCACCCTTGCCGCGAAAACTCTTGCTGAGCAGTTCGGCGCAGATCGCAGCGCCGCCGATTGGCGCAGGTTCGGTCGTGCCCCCGGCTTCACCAACCGCAAGCCGCAGCACCGCAACAGGCAGGGCTTCTACCCGTTCGCCCATCTTCGCACTTCTACCGGAACAGTCTTCCCCGAAGCCGACGCCTTCCGCGCCCGATTGCTCACGCTCCAGCAAGAGGCAGAAGCTGAACGCGCCGCCGTGCGTCTCAGCTTCGCAGCCCTCCCCTTCAGTCGGTACGCCACGCCCGTCACGCTCTCACGCTTCCGTTCGTCGCCGAACTACCATGGACGGCCAGCCGCCGCAGATATGGCCTTCTGCATCGCCGCCGTCGCTCAAGGCTGGACCGAGTCCGACATCGCCGCCGCACTCAGCCGCGAATACCTCTCCCGCGACAACAGCCGCTCACGTCAAGCCGCTTACATCCGCCGCACGCTTTCCAAAGCGATCGAATGGGTAGCGTAAAAATCGCGCGGGAGAATCCCCTTTCATGTCTTATGTCAAGGGTCAGGCACAAGCTCTTCCTCGCCACCTTTATCAGGCAGCTTTTGTCTTTGCATTTCTATGAGGTTGGGAGCCGGACAACAGTTAGCGACAGTCTCTCAGACTTTCATACGCGGGTTGGATACCGCATGAGTGTGTGTCGTCGCAGGTTTGCCTCGGACTTCGGGCGGGCGTCGGATGAGTGCTCCGGCCTCTCGAGGGATTGTCGAGGATCACCTTGACCGTGTTGCCCGGCTCCCTACACCATAGGTTGGTCAGCAGTACTAGCCTGCGCCCATGGTGTTCCTCATCTCTTGGCCAATCGCCCATGCGAATCCGGCAAGCTCGCGAGCGAGGGCGGTAATGACGATGGTGGGCTTCTTGCCTTTAGCCACCATCGACTGATACCTGGCACAAAGTCTTGTCTGCGCTTTCCAGGCGATGTCGCGCACGTTCTTCGGCAGACGAACCAGAACCTCAGCCTTGTTCTGCGCAACCCGAGCCGGATAGCGATACGACCAGGCAGCTTCAATCAGCACGCGGCGTGCCTCTCTGTTGCCGGTCTTCGTAATGCCTCCACGGCGGACCGATTCACCGCTCGAGTGCTCGGACGGAACAAGGCCCAGGTAGCCCATCAGCAAGCGCGGCGATTCAAAGCGAGTCAGGTCGCCGATGTTCGCAACGAATGTTGCCGCCGTGAGCAGGTCCACTCCTCGCAAGCCGCGCAAGGCTTCCACCAGAGGTCCAAGTGACCACTTCGTCATCATCTCTTCGATACGCGCAACAAGAGCGTCTCTTCGTTGCTGCGTCGTCCAGACTGCTTCCACGTAGTCCTGGAAGACGAGCTGATGGGCGAACAACTCGAACGTCTGGCCGGCCAACCACTGCCGATGCTTCATAGTCCAGTTCTTACCGTCTGTGTAGCTTCTTCCATGGCGCAACAGAAATGAGAGAAGTTGCTGTCTGGCCTTCATCAGGTGCATGGCCGCATCCAGCCGTGCTCTCACCAGATCGCGAACAGCCTCGTGCATTTCGTCCGGCACCCACACCGAAGTCAGGTCTCCGGAACGATGCAGGATAGCCAGCTTCTGAGAGTCGCGCCGATCCGTCTTGATGCGTTCCCCCGGCCTGACTGGAATCATCGATGGCGCAACCACCATGCATCTGTGCCCAAGCGCGGTGAGCTGCCGGTGTATGCCGTAGCCGCAACATCCTGCCTCATAGCAGAAGTCGAGCTCTCCATGCTTAGAAAGCTTCTTCGAGAGCTTGCGTATCTCATCCGGTGTGTTCGCAACGACTCCCAGGAAGCGTACCGGGCCGTCTCTGCCGTCTTCCGCAATGCTGATGGAGATCGTCGCCTTGTGTACGTCCATGCCGATGAATGATCTGGTCTGCATCTGTCTTCCTCCTACTGCTAGGACAGCCGAAGCACCTGCTTGCGGCTACAAATAAGACATACAGACTTCGGATTCTCCCCATCCCTCTTTCCGCCAGTCCTACACGCTCCATCGAAGTAGCGCGTGCTGAGGCCGTTCCCTCCTCAGACTCCTCCCAAACTTCCCACAATGCGACTTCCCGTTACTAATCGGTGTCGAGGAGTGACTCGGCGATTTGGCGCTTGTCGAGAACTGCTTGAGGTCTCAGGCGAATAGCTTCGGGGGCTCGAGTTCAATCGGCTGTGCCTCCGCAGCTATTTCAAAGATAACGAGCCGGTTAATTGCATTTTGTTCTTACGCATCAGTTTGTGCGTTAAGGCTTGCTGCGTCGCCACAACCCCCCGATCACATTGAATCGCGACTCGTGGGAATATAAGTGATGCCTCCGACTCCACGAACGATCACGATCTTTTATGCATGGCAAAGTGACCTACCTGAGCAGTTCAACCATCACGCGATACGTCAGGCATTGAATCGCGCCGCCGCGCAGTTGGCTGAGGAAGCTTCAGCCACTGGCCAAACTTTGACGGTCATCATTGATGACGCGACGCGCGCAATGGTCGGCAGTGGACATATTCCCACATCCATCATCCAGAAGATTCGGGCCGCAGACTTTTTCGTAGGCGACATCTCAGCGCTCAATGCGAATCAGACTACACAGCGGAAAACGCCTAATCCCAACGTTGTTTATGAGCTCGGTTACGCGGCTGCGGAGGTTGGCTGGGAGCGGATCCTGATGCTGATCAACACTGCCTTGGGTGGCACTGCTGACGATATGCCCTTCGATTTCGATCGGCATCGGGCCTCGATGTACATGTTAGGTGAAGGGCAAGGAGCACAGGGGGCTTTGAATGCTCTGGTTCTTACGGCACTCAGGAACATGATCACAACCGACGCTCCGAGGCCGAACGCAAACCTCTTCAATGAAGCGACGGTACGACATGAACGAGATCTAATGAATCTGCGCTGGCTACTTCGCGCTGTTCACCTGCCGACCCTCGACGATCACGTTTCCTCGTCGCCCAAACGCGTGACTGCTGCCAGTGTTTACTTTTCCGAGGTCCTCGGTCATATCCTCGGGTCTTCACAGTTCTATCTTTACGATGAAGAGCTACGGAGTATCGTGAGCAACTTCGTACATCACTGGGCAGAGTCAACGAACCCCGATGATTATTTCAGCGACCACCCGAATCCGCACTATTTCCTTTACATAGCTTCAAACGGCGAGGCGAGAATGGCGGAACTCGAACAAGCGAGGGATGAGCTTCGATCTTTCAAAGATCAACTCTTGGGAATAATCCGCACTAGATATCAAGAGATCGATTTACAGCAAACGAGCCCGGATGCGCTGTCAAGGTACGAGAAGCACATGGAATCCGTAGAAGGCGCCCTTTGAAACCTCGCCGATGTCCATCGCTCAGGAGATCTCGGCTCGATTTCTCGCAACCCCACCCTTTTGAATGAGGCGGCATTGATGAGCCAACCCGACATGAAAATGCTCACGAGTCGAGCCGGAAGCACCCTGCTCACCGAACTAAACGGCAGCTTCAGCCACATCTGGGTTAGCGTATGGCATCGATATATC
>CAXTFS010000261.1:0-5264 GCA_964243395.1 uncultured Acidobacteriaceae bacterium
GGCGCACCCAGTAATACCCGCCGCCAGGACGAGCCATCTCACAGACGCGGACATCGCAGCCTCGCGGAACACGCAATCAGGCTAGCCCTTCACCGGCAATTCGTCGAGGCAAAAAGCTGTTGCAGCGCTACTTCTCGCTGCTGGGCGGCACCAGACCCTTGAGCCGTAAATACAGCGCCAGCGTGGCGTACTGCTCGTTGTCATGAGACACGTTGCCCCACAGGAGGCCGATGCGTGAGCGCTTTGCCGGACCCGCCGCAACAATCTCACCGATATTCGCATCGGTCAACGCCCCGTAGGCCTTGTCGCAGGCGGCGAACGCCCCCTGCAGCGCCCCCACGATGCTGGCCTTGTCTGCAGTTTCAGCCGGGGCCGGTGGAATGGTGCTGAAGCTGGTCCCGTTTGCCGCGGCGCAGGCGTGCGATTGCGCCTCCGTGATGTGGTTCACCACGCGGGCGAAGGTGCGGATCTCGGGCGTGGGCTTGTAGCTGTAGCTCTCCGCCGGCATCTTGTCGGCGGCCTTCAGGATGTTGGCTTTCAGCGCGGCGTAGCTTCGTTGCACCTCCGCCGCCGGACCCGCAGGCGGGCTTCCACCCGCGGCCGGTCCACCCTGCGCCATCGCCATCGAGCACGACATCATGCTCAACGCCATCCACCCAAACTTCATTCCCGTACGAAAGTTCATCGTCGCGTCCACCCCTCGATGAGCCTACGCCTCCCGCACGACTGCTTCGGCGGAAACTGCGTCAACTCGACGGAGCGTAGCTAGCCGATCGTTCCCATTAGCGTGCGCACGCGCTCCTCCCACGTACCCAGCCTGCTGGCCTCCCACCGTGCGACCTCCAGGCCGTCTTGGAAGTTCACAGCGCGCAGCGTCTCCAAGGCCGCCGCCATCTCCTCCGGAGTGTCCACCAGCTCGAGCAGCGGCGGCTTCTCCAGCAGCTCCGCAAAGCCACGCGTGGCCACCATGGGCCGGCAGGCCGCAACGTGCTCATAGAAGCGCGTGGAGCTGCCGGAGTAGGTTGGCTCCTTCTTCCGGTAGGGCAATACCGCCACATCGAAGCAGCGAGCATAGGCCTGCAGCTCGCCATACGGCTTTGGTCCCGTGAAGTGCGCGAGGCCGCCGGCCAACACCCGCTTGCGCGCTGCCTCCCCCGCCGCCTCGAGGATCGGCATGTTTGTCGGCCCCACAAACACCCAGGTCAGCCACGGCGTCGCCGCGATCGCCGGCTCCAGCAACTCCCAGTCCATGTTCGCGGCTAGGTTGCCGATGACCCCAGCCACGGGCCGCGGCAGATGCCCAATGGCAGCGGGCAGCGGCCCCGGCGTCAGCAGCGGGGCGGGCGCGATGTTGCTCTCCCGCGTGGCATTGGGCACCACCATAATCTTTTTCGGAGCGCAGCCGGCCTCGCGAATCAGGTACTCCGCCAGACGGCGCGAGTTGGGGCAAACCGCTCGGGCCACCTTGCACATGCGGCGGTCCATCGCGACGACCTGCTTTGCATCCAGTCCGTCGTACCCGGCGGTGAGGTCGGTGACGTAATACACCGTCGGTCCGCCCCAGCGTTCGGCCACGGGCGCATAAAACGGGGTGGAACAGATCAGCGGCGATTCGCTTTCAACCGTGCAACGCGACCGCAAGCGCTTCAGCACGCCACCCTGGAAGGGCAGCAGCTGCTTTACCGGCGTGCGGGCATAACCGCGCTGCAGTGGAAAACGCACGGTGTCCAGCTGCAGCTCAGGCAGGGTCTCGGTGCGTTCCCAGTGTTCGGACGCGCCGAAGCGCCGCATCTCCGGCCACCACGCGACAGTGGGCTGCACCTTCGCCATGGCGGAGGCGAACTCCCGCATCCAGATGCTGCCTACATCCAGGATCCGCCACGGTCCCTGGCCCATACGCTTCCCTTCCGCTCCCTCGCAGAGGCCCTGCGCAGCCTCGCCACCGGTCTCCCGAACAGTTCCGCGTAGCGTAGCACGGGGAGAAACCCGCGGGCAGGTCGCGGCGCAGCCTGAAATCGTCCGCAATGACGTTCTTTTTGCAATGACTGGAGCGACAGAGCGCATCCAACCGAGTGGGTCGCGAGGTATGCTCCGCTGCCACACCCGTTGAAAGCGTATCGATAAAGCCTATCTATGCCGATCAGCTCTGGAGCGGGGCGAGGCCGCGCCCTCGGTGCAAGCTACATCCTGTATATCGCCCTCCTGACGATTCCGATCACGGTGTACCGGGCTCTGCATCCAAATGGCTGGACGCCTGGCGACTGGCTGATCAACTACGAGGCCGGCTTTGTACGCCGTGGCCTGCCCGGCGAAGCAATCCTGCTTTTCAGCCACCTGCTGCACCTGTCTCCGGTACTGGTGGCGAGTTTTCTGCCGCTGGTGCTGTACGAGCTTCTGTACTTTGCGATCTGGCAGCTTTATCGGCGCTCCAGCGGCAATTTCTGGATTCTTGCGGCGCTGGTCTCGCCCGCCACCCTGGCCGCCCCCATCCTCGACCCGGTCGGCGCCTTCCGGAAAGAGCTCCTCGTCCTGCTCGCGCTGGCTGCCTTCCTGCTCTGGTTTACCCGCCGCCGCCCCACCGACGGCGCTGTCATCCTGTACCTCAGCCTGGTCGGTCCCCTGGCAATTCTTGCGCACGAAGGCCTGCTGCCTTATCTCATTTACCTTTTCGGCGCGGTGCTGATCACGCACCATGACCTTCGCCGAATGCTGAAGATCGTGGCCTTGCCAGCTCTCGCCGTTGCGCTGACCTTCCTGGCTGTGGTGCACCACCGCGGCAGCTTGGCGGCGGAACAGACAATCTGCCAGTCCCTGGGAACCGCGCCGCCGGTTGTTTGCAGCGGCGCGATCGCCTACCTTGCCAACGGTACCGACATCGCACGCGGTGATGTCGTGCGCAACGTTCACGCCTACCACTATCTCTTCTTCTACCCGATGCTTGCGCTGCTCGCCCTGCTGCCCCTTGGGATTCTCTGGTTCCGGCTCGCCAGCGATCGGCGCATCCGTCGCGACCTGCTGATCATTGCGGGGACCGTGTGCCTCGCCGTGATTGCCTCGTTGCCGCTATTCCTCTACGCAATGGACTGGGGCCGCTGGATCTATATCCACATCGTCAGCCTGTTTCTGCTGCTGCTGTTTGTCGATGTACGCGAGGGCAACTCACCCGCGGCGCAGTACGCGGCCTACCGGCCCAGCTTCCTGCGGCGGCCGCAGTGGGTGGTGGTCGCGCTGCTTGTCTATGCCACCTGCTGGAACCTGCCGCACTACGGCAACTACCCCAAGAAGGGCTACTTCAACGTTCCGCTGCACCTCCTCAAGCAGCGTATGGACCGCCGCGCCCTGTTGCGGAACCCCTAAGCCCCTCAGCCACCTTCTACTGCATCGTGGCTCGTAGCCGGTTACGTGGATGCGATCACAGGAACCCGCTCGTGCACACCAACGTGCTGCAGAAACCTTCTGCAGCCCTCGCCCAGCCTGCCTTCCCCTCAGTAGAGTGAGTGCCGCATGTCTTTTCTTGATCGAGATCGTTCCATCGCCCACCCGGGCTTCAGCCGCTGGTTGGTCCCGCCAGCTGCGCTTGCCATTCATCTCTCCATTGGCCAGGTGTACAGCTTTTCCGTGTTCAAGAATCCGCTGCTTGCCTTGCACGGCGCCGACGGCAGTACGTGGTCGCTTCAGCAGATCGGCTATGTCTTTTCCATTGCCATCGCCGCCCTTGGCCTCTCCGCCGCTGTCTTCGGTGCGTGGCTGGAGAGGGTTGGGCCGCGACGCTCCGGCGTCTATGCCGCTGTGTGCTTTGGCCTGGGGCTGGAGATTGGATCGCTGGGCGCAGCGCACCACTCCCTGGCACTGATCTATCTGGGGTACGGTGTGGTTGGCGGAATCGGCCTCGGGCTGGGGTACATCACGCCGGTCTCCACGCTGATCAAGTGGTTCCCGGACCGTCCCGGCCTCGCGACGGGACTTGCCATCATGGGCTTCGGCGGTGGTGCGCTCATCGGGGCGCCACTGGGAACCAACCTGATGGCCTTCTTTCGCGCCAACGGTCATCCCAACCCGATCCCACTAACCTGGATCACGATGGGCGTGCTCTATTTCCTCTTCATGCTGTACGGCGCGTTCACCATCCGCGTACCGCAGAAGGACTGGAAGCCTGCGGGCTGGGTCCCTTCGACGACACAGCGTGCGCTCGTTTCAACCCACCAAGTCGCGGTTTCGCAGGCGTGGCGGACACCGCAGTTCTGGCTGCTCTGGATTGTGCTGTGCACCAACGTGACAGCCGGTATCGGCATTCTGGAACAGGCTTCGCCGATGATCCAGGACTTCTTCCACGGCCACATCGGGCCGGCGGCCGCCGCCGGGTTTGTGGGTCTGCTCAGCCTGTTCAACATGGCCGGACGCTTCTTCTGGGCGTCAACCTCCGACAGCATCGGCCGCAAGGCGACCTACTTCTGCTTCTTCATCCTCGGTCCCCTGCTCTTTTTCTTCATGCCCTCTACTGGCTCCAACCACGCAAACTCAGTGCCGCTGTTCGTCGCCATCGCCTGTGTGGCGATCTCCATGTATGGTGGCGGATTCGCGACGGTCCCGGCCTACCTGAAGGACCTCTTCGGCGGCTACAACGTGTCCGCGATCCACGGCCGGCTGCTGACGGCGTGGTCGACGGCCGGCATCGTCGGACCGCTGATCGTCAATGGCGTGCTCGACCACTACAAGGCCGCAGGGCTCAACCGGCTCGACGGCTACCGCACCGTTCTGCACATCATGACGGCGCTGCTCTGCGTCGGCTTCATCGCCAACCTGCTCATTCGCCCTGTTGCCGAGAAGTTCTGGCTCAAGGACGTACCCGCCGGCGACTACTCCGGCGCGGCCCACTAGATCCGCTTCGCTCCACATCCCCAGAGGTCTGCCATGTCCGAAACGCGAAACTCCCCACCAATGCTTGTAGCCCTGGCGTGGCTGCTGGTCGGCATTCCCCTTGCGTGGGGCGTGTACAAGTCGTCCTTGAACGCCGCCAAGCTCTTCAAAGCACCCCCAACGGCCGTGAGCACACAGGCTCCCGCAACGAAGTAGGCGCACCGTCGATCAGCCGGCGGGCTGTCGTATGCTGATGTCATCGGAGCAGCCATGGCCACTGCGGTTTTCGTTCCCGTTAGCGAATATCTGACGACCAGTTACCGCCCCGATTGCGATTACATCGACGGCGAAGTGAGGGAGCGAACCTTGGGTGAGCAGTCACATGGGCGCGTTCAGCTCCTGCTGGC
>CAXTFS010000262.1:0-5222 GCA_964243395.1 uncultured Acidobacteriaceae bacterium
GTCTTCGTTGAGCTCAAGGGTGGTAGAGACGGTGATGGTGGCCTGGTTGCGCCGGCCGACGATGCGCTTGGACTGCTCGGCGTGGGCGGGGGTGCTGCCGTGCTGCTGGACCAGGGCGATGAGGCCCAGCTTGGCAGTCTTGAGCGTGGCGTCGGCCGTGGTGGCGGCGCGCTCGGCCAGCTCGTATTCGGCGATACAGGCGTCGATCTGGTCGATGTTCAGTGGCGGCAACGGTTCACCGCCGTTGGCTTGGGCGAGGATGGCTTCGAGCTGCGTTTGCGTTGGGGTAAGGGCTGGCATGGGGGGCTCCTGGATCATGGTTGGTTTAGAGGCAGTAGGAAGCGAACGCAATCCCGGCGAAGACCGCGATAACGAGGAGGACGAAGAGGGTGAGCTGCCCGTTGCGGGTCAGGCGGCGCATTAGCGCACCGCCCGTTCGATCGCGCCGGAGTTCCACGCGAGCAAGACGGTGTAGAGAAGATAGCCAGCAACGAAGACGACACTGGCCTTCATGACCCAGGTGGCGAAGCGGTCTCCGGCGTTCGGGCCGAGCCGGGCGATTCGCCGGCCGGCGCGGAAGCGGAGCTCCTCGGCGAGCGCGTGCGCGAAGAGCCCGGCGGCCGCGACCGCAAGCAGCAGGAGCTCGACCAGGACGAAGCCGTGGGTCATGCCCTTGATGAAGTCGAAGCACTCGCGCAGGTTCGCTCGGCGCATGCCGACCTTGTGGTTGGCCAGGTGGAGCTGGCTCTCGTAGTACTCAGCGGCGTGGTTGGGCATCGGTAAGACCTTCACTGGATTACCTCATTGGTGGCCGAAAGGGACTCGGCCTGGATCTCGCGATAGGCTGCGATGGACTTGAAGAGCCGGCGGACGCTGCAATACTTCTTACCCTTGACCCGGCTGTAAATGTCGGGCACGAAGGCATCGCCAATGGCCGACTCGGCAACAGCGCGGCTCAGATCCGGCAGCTCAGCCGCCATGATGGTGCGGGCGCTGGCCTCGGTGACGCCGGTCAGC
This sequence comes from uncultured Acidobacteriaceae bacterium, assembly GCA_964243395.1. GTDB lineage: Bacteria > Acidobacteriota > Terriglobia > Terriglobales > Acidobacteriaceae > Granulicella. The sequence goes on from CAXTFS010000262.1 coordinate 1,018, forward strand.
TCGACCATGTCCTCAATGCGCGAATTGAACTGCTCAAGCTCCGCTGCGCGCGTGTCGAAGAACTGGCGGAGAGCGTGCGAGCCAAGCAGCAGGAGACCGACGCCGTCGCTGTCGTGCAGCTCCCGCAGAGCCTCCAACGCCGGGATGCCGGCGAGCTGGCACTCGTCGATCACAAGCAGCACGCGGCGATTGCGCAGGGCCAGCCGGATGCTGGTGAGGCAGCGCTGCAGGGTGGCGACACGCGGCAGGCCGAGCTCGCGGCAGATCTTCGCCATCAGGTCGCAGGGCCTGATGCCGATGCTGCAGCGGACCATGTAGGCGCGATCGCTGGAGCCCTTGCGGTCGAGCTCGGCGCGATTGAAGTCTGCGACCAGACGCTCGGCCACAAACGTCTTTTGACTGCCCGGCGGCCCGTAGATGACCGTCATGTAGCCGTGCTGCTGGCAGCGCGTGAACCACTCCCGCATCTGCAGCACGTTCTCGGTCTCGTAGAGCTTGGCTTGGGCGTGGGTGTCTGCCGCGAGCGCATTGGTGCGGAGGTAGGTCTCCAGCGCCTCACGGATGAGCAGGTCCGATGTGGTGCCGCGCTGCTCGTGGTAGCGGTCATTCAGAAAGGCGCGGAGGGCTGTGGCGCTGTAGCCGACGAAATGAGCGAACTGCGGAAGCGGCAGATCGAGGCCGCGCATGTGATCAACCAGACGCTGCCTGGTTGCGGCGGCGGAGGGCAGGTTTACTTCGAGCTCGGTGCGGCGTCTATCGTTGATCTTCATGCTGTTTCTTTCTGCTGCCGGGCGAAGAGCTCGGCGGCGACCTGACGGGGGGATCGTGGAGCGGTGGAAAGGGTTGGGCCGGTGGCCAGGCCGGGCTTGCGCGGCGTGATCCGGCCGGGCTCAATGAGCGCGTCCTCGGAGCTTGCGGTCAGCAGCTGCAGCGGAGTCATGACGGCAAGCTGTTTGCCGGCCTGGATCACCTGCTGGTGCCGCTCGCGCAGGCCTCGTGTGAGTCGGCCGCGCATCTGCTGCATCGCCGCTATCTGTGCCTGGGTCTCAGGATCGTCAGGCGCCTGACGCACAAGAATCTTGGACTCAAGCATCGTGACCAGATGACCGCCGGTGTCGAGCACCGCGATCCGCGATGTGTCCAGCGGATCATGGGCGACGAGCACGGACGTCTCGTTGCGATCGAACATGAGCTGCGCCTGCAGCGGAGTGCGCGGAGCATAGGTCGTCTTATTGACCTGGACCTGGCACTCATGGACCCGCACAGACTTATGCTGGGCCAGCAGGACGGCAAGCTCTTCCGGCTGCGGCGTGGGCCGCTGGGTTGGGTTGCGGTGGGCGGCAAAGACCTCGGCGGGGCTGCGATGGCCCATGCCCTGGCCGCCGTGGCGCTTGCCGTGGTAGACCTTGACCCACGCCGCGAACCGCTCCATAAACTCACTGGCGAGCGGATGATGCGAGGTCTCGATCTCGCCCCGCTTGATGGCGCGGCGGGTGTGGGCCATCAGCTTGGTAGTCTGGTCGGGGCGCTCGGCCGGCGTGCCGCCCGTGTAGGTTTGCCAGAGCCTGCAGAACGTCATGTGGACCGTGCGGAAGAAACGCTCGATGTGCTTGGACTGCGGGTGGTACGGCAGGCAGGCCGTGACCTGAATGCCGAGGCGGGCAAGGACGCCGGTCTGCTCGATCCGCTGCATCTCCCGCGCGGCCCAGTCCTCGGCGACTGCGCTGCTGCGCTTGAGGTAGCCGGGGACCGCACCCTTGGCCACCGCCTTGTAGTCCTGGCCGTTGTCCGCGTACCAGTTGTCGCAGGGGCCGTTGGCCGTCACCGCAAAGCGCAGGGCCGTGGCGATCGAGGCGCTTGTGCCTTCCCACGCCCACGAGTAGCCGACCAGGACGCGGCTGCGATAGTCGAGGATGGCGGTAAGGCGGAGCCGGACCGGCATACCCTGGGGCGCGCCGGGGATGCAATCGTTGAGCACCTCAACGTCCATAATGGAGTGGTCGGAGGTCCAAATCTGGTTCGAGAACTCCTGGTATCCGCGGGAGAGAAAGGGCATCATTCGCTCCGCGAACTCCTTGCGGCCGCGCTGGGCGTAGACCGTGAGCACGGGGGAGATGCTGCCCAGGAAGCTGCGGACGGTGCGATCGGTCGGCAGGTCGAAGGGGCCGAGGCCGACCAGCTCCCGTTGCGCCTCCAGCATCTCGTAGCAGGCCTGCGCGCTGTGACCGGGGCGGATGCCGTCTCCTAAATAGAGATAGGCGAGCAGAGCGGCGGCCTTCTGGTGCTTGGGCTGGTCGAAGTAGCGGGAGGTGCCGGCGTCGGAGCGCTGGCGGCGCGCGAGGTCGGCCGCGCCGCCCTCGTCGTAACGCTTGAGCAGCGCCCACACCTTGCGTTCGGAGACGCGCTTGCCGTTGATCCGGGCATGAATGGCGACAAACTTAACCATTCTTGTCAGCGAGTCCACCGGCTTGCCGTCCGGTAGTATCAGGGCAACGGGGCCGCGCTTCCCGGAGCGGGCGCGCATTTCGAGTATCGGCTGGAGGATGGCGAGATGCTTGTCCGCCTGGGGCTCGGCCGTAGGAGCCAGCCGAACGCGGGGCATCGGATTGCCCGCCAGGGTGAGGCCGCGGTGCGCCTGCGGGAAGAGCGGCAGGGTCTCGCCCGTGATGGTGGCAGCGGAGGATTGCTGGGCACGGTAGCGTTCCTGCGCCGCAGCGGGGAGCGAGAAAACGTTGTATTCCCGAGCATAGCGCCCGTTCTGAAGTTTCACGCTCGCCTGGCGTGACTTCAGGATGCCCTGCTGTGCCTGGCTGAACATCCAGCGCCGCTGCCAACCGGTAAGCTGCAGGACGGCGTCGGCGCTCACCCAGGCCTCAAGGGGCGGCGCTGCTACGAGTTGCAGAGGGTGGAGGAGGACTGGCGCGGCGCTCATAGCTGCACCCCCGAGAGCTTTGCTTCTAAGCCTGCCAAGGCAGCGGAGGCGCGCTTCTGGCGCAAGTACTCGCGACCTAAATCCATAAGGTCAACGCCCTTCTGGTCGACCAGAAGTAGGCCTGTCAGCTCGACGCGGCAAGTCAGCAGCTTCCAGTCACCCGTCGCCTCGCAGAAGGCGCGCTCTAATTCGGAGGGAAAGCGATACTCATTTCGAGAATCGGCTGCAAAATTGTTGAGTTGTCTTTCAGTGACTGTAGTACCTGAGAGCCGAGACATCTCTTCGGCAATAAGGACGCGGCTAAGGCCGCAATTCTTCATTGTCTCGGTAATCACGGAACGGACCAGAACGGTGTCGTTCAGGCTGCCAGAGGTTACCGTATTGTCGTCCATAGTAAGCGCCAACTGATCGGTGCCCAGAAAAGTCACCCTACGTTTTGCAGGTGACATACTTGGTTCGCTCCGAGAAGATTGGGGTCGTGATGAATTCATTTGCGATCCCCTCCTTTTTCCTCGCCACTCGCCGCATCCTGCCGGGCGAACTGACTCTCAGCGAACCGCGTCGCCAGTTCGTCCAGTTGCGCCTTCGCGATCTCCGCCTCGCGAGTAAAGCGGGCAGCCTGGTAGATGGCGTTCGCGTATTGCACTTGAAGCTTGAAGAGGCGCTCGCTCATGCCGCACGCTCCACGCTGCGGTCGATCTTGCGAACCTCGCGGATAATCGCCTGCACAACCCGCTTAGAAGTGCGGCGGCCCTTGGCCACCTGGATCGCATGGCTAGGTGTCACGCCTACTTCTTTTGCTACGCGAGAAAAGAATCCAACAAACTCTAAGGAACGGGTTATTTCGGGGGGTGTTTTGCTATGCTCAGAGGTGCCTTTGTGTCGCGCCACGTTTAGTGCTCCGGAAGTCGTATCCCCAAAGTACGAGCGGATTCATATATTGTCAATGCAAAACATGAATGAAAACATAAGTGGTTTTGATTCCATGCCCTTAAACGAGCGGATCAAAGCCTTCCGCAAAGCACGCGGGTGGAGCCAGGGCAAGCTGGCAGAAGTCGCCGGTGTTACGCAGTCGCAGGTTTCGCTCTGGGAGAAAGACCTAAAACATCGGCCATCAAGTCCAGTGTTTGCAACATTTGCAAAGCTAGCGGACGAATCGGAGCGATCCTTATGGATCGCGGAAGCCGGACTAGCGCCGCTGCTAAGGGCGGGGGGGCCTGAACCTCGACAGATCCCGGCGCTAGGGGACGCGGCCCCCGCTGGCCCCCCGGGC
>CAXTFS010000263.1:0-5217 GCA_964243395.1 uncultured Acidobacteriaceae bacterium
CGAGAAGCGCGAGCGTCCATACCTTGCAGAAACGAGCTGGTTTTTCCAAGACGATCTGCCGCGCGTGGCCCAGAGCTTCACCCTGGCTCTGCCTGCCGGCTACGCGTTCAACACTTCGTGGGCCCACCACGCGAACGTGGAAGGTACGAAGCTGCCGGACAACAGTGTTCGCTGGCAACTCGACAACCAGCCCGCGATCGATCTGGAAGATCTGCCGCTCTCGCCCGGCGAGGGCTCACTTACCGGCAGGATGACCGTCCACTACAGCGGCCCCGGCTTGGCGGAGCCACAGGAAGGCACATGGCGAGGCATCGGCGAGTGGTACGACCGGCTTTCGCGAGACCGTCTGACGGCCTCGCCTGAGATCACGGCGAAGGCCGCCGAACTGACCGCGGGCAAGACCGATTTCTACGACAAGGCCGAAGCGGTTGGCGAGTTCGTTCAACAGCAGATCCGTTACTTTGTGGTCGAGATGGGTGTTGGAGGCTACCAGCCTCATCCGGCCCAGGAGATCTTCCGTGGCCGGTATGGAGACTGCAAGGACAAAGCAACCCTGCTTTCAGCCATGCTTTCCAGCGTGGGAATCCACAGTGCGCTGCTGATGGTGGACACGCAGCGTGGGGTGATTGACCCGGGTTCGCCCTCCCTCGTGGGCAACCACATGATCAGCGCGATTGAGATCCCGGCCGGTTATCACTCCCTCAAGCTGCACAGCGTGGTTACGGCGGACACCGGCAAGCGATACCTCATCTTCGATCCCACCTGGGAACGCACGCCATTCGGACAACTGGAAAGTAACCTGCAGGGCAGCTATGGCGTTTTGATGGAGGCCGCGGCAAGCCAGGTGATCCAATTGCCCGTGCTCAGCCCTGACCTCAACCGCATTGAGCGCTCAGGGCACTTTCAGCTAACCGCTGATGGTGCTTTGAAGGGAGATGTCTCGGAGAAGCGGTTTGGTGACGTAGCCGAGCGGCGGCGCGAGGTCTTCGGCAAGGACGCAAGGGCGCAGCAGCTGTACTTGGACCGCAGTGTGGCGCGGGATTTCGCTTCGGTCTCCCTGTCCGATCTCAAGGTGCAAAATGCGCAGGCCTTGAATCAGGACCTGACCGTAACGTTTCAGCTACAGGCCAATCATTTTGGCTCGTCCGCAGGCCCGCTGCTGCTGGTGCGGCCACGCGTTCTGGGCAGCGAAGCCATGCAGATCGATCGCAAACAGCGCAAGGTAGGCATTGACCTGGGCGAGACCCTGCAGGCGCACGATGCGTTCACGATCGATCTTCCGGATGGCTACACGGTCGACGAGGTGCCGGATCCGGTGAAGGTCGATCTTGGTTTCGCTTCGTACGAAAGCGCGACGGAACTGAACGGGCACGCGCTGAAATACAGCCGTACGTTTGTGCTGAAGCAGGTGACGCTGCCGGCCGACAAGTATGCCCAGGTGCAACAGCTCGCCGGGGTGATTGCGGCAGATGAGCAGAGCCGCGTTGTGCTGAAGCGGACCAAGTGAAATCGAAGCTAGTTTTGCAACCCCAAAGGAGCGGGTCATGTACAACGTTCAAGAGGCAACACCGAAGAGAAGGACAGTCCTCCAGAAATCAGGAACGGCACTGTGGCTCTCCCGCTCTTGCGGGGCACTTCTGCTCTGGACACTTGGTGGGGGCACTGGCGTAGCGCGCGCTGCCGATTTCCTGAAGCCGACCGCGGAAGAGCTGGCGATGACCTCGGTGCCGAAGTACCCAGGCGTGCCCGCGGCGATTTTATTCAAAGAAGAGATTACAAGAGACGATCTCCATTCGGTTCAGCGCTACAACCGCATCAAGATTCTCACGGAAGACGGAAAAAAGTACGCGAACGTCGAGCTCGGCTATGTAAGTTCGTCTGGGTCCTCCTGGGAGGCAGGCGACGGTAAGACGGTCGACGGGATCATCGGACGGACCATCCATCCTGACGGCACGATCATTCCATTCACCGGCAAGCCGTACCTGAAGGTGGTGGCGAAGGCAGGTGGCTATAAGGTCCAGGAGAAGATCTTTACCCTTCCCGATGTGACGGTCGGGAGCATCATTGAGTACCGCTACGAAACGCGGATCAACGACAATTACTATGAGTCGCCTACCTGGCTGATTCAGGACGAGCTGTTCGTCAAAGCAGCTCATTTCGCCTGGTGGCCGACCACCAACCAGTTAGTAGACGAGGAGCAGAAGGCGATTAACTCGATTGCGTGGTTCCCGATCCTGCCTCCGGGCGCAAAGATCGAGAAGCATGAGATCCCGGGTGGATGGAAGACGGGAGGGTCGCCGACGCAAGTCTTCGAATTGAGCGTCCAGGATGTGCCTCCGACTGAGACGGAGGAGTACATGCCCCCGATCTCAAGCTTCAGCTACCGCGTTCAATTCAGCTTCACGCCGTATCGAACGCCGCAGGAATTCTGGACCAACGAGGGTCGGCAGTGGTCCAAGCGCATCAACAACTACGCCACGCCGAACGGTGATTTGACCAAGCAGGCGCAGGAGATCGTCTCCGGTGCCAAGACGCCGGAGGAAAAGCTTCGTGCCCTTTACGCAGAGGTGATGAAGTTCGAAAACACTGAATTTACCCGCGAGCGCGACAGTCGAGAGGACAAGGCAGCCGGCCTTCGTACCGTGAGTAACGCGGACGACATCTTCAAGGCTCGGCGCGGTTCCCCAACCGAGCTGACGGAACTATTCATTGCCATGGCGCGCGCCGTGGGCTTCCCTTCCTACGCCATGTATGTCCCGGACCGGTCGGAGACGTTGTTTACCCCGCAGTGGCAAAGTCTCCGGCAGCTGAGCGCGCTGGTTGCGATCGTGAACGTGGACGGCAAGGAGCATTTCTTCGATCCCGGATCACGCTTCTGTCCGTTTGGACAGCTCGCGTGGCAGCACGACTTTGTCTCGGGATTGCGCCAGACGCAGGACGGAACAGCGCTCAGTCAAACTGTGGGTGCTCCGTACAAGCAGAATCACACCACACGCGTAGCCAACCTCACGATGAACGCGCAGGGCGAAGTAACTGGCAAGGTCGATCTGAGCTTCTGGGGTTCAGCGGCGCTCTATTGGCGCGAAGTGTCGCTGCGAGGGGACGCCGACAGCCTGCGCAAGGATCTTCGGGAGACAGCCGAGCAGCTGCTTCCGAAAACGCTCGAGATCGAGGTCGTAGACATCAAGGACGTCACAGACTATGAAAAGCCGCTGGTGGTGAGCTACAAGGTAAAAGGCACGTTAGGGAACGCGATGGGCAAGCGAATGATGTTGCCGGCGGACCTGTTTCTCGCGAACCAAGCAGCCACGTTTCCGCACGAAACACGCGATGTAGCAGTCTATTTCCACTACCCGCAATTCATGCAGGACGCCGTTCGTATCAATTTTCCTCAGGAGCTGGTACTCGAGGGAGCTCCTGCATCAGCGACTTACACTGTGCCCAAAGTCGCGAGTTACACCATCAACATCGCGCCTGGTGCGGGGAACATAACAACGCGTCGGGATTTCTCGTTCGGTAATATCTTCGTCTTATCGAAAGACTATCCCGATGTACGCAGTTTCTATACACAGCTCGAAGCGAAGGATCAGGAGAACCTGGTACTCAAGGTCGCTTCCCAGAACAAAGATCAGGCCAGCGCTCCAGCTGTCCACTAGAAGAACTTTGTCCAAGATGTAATGTAGGCTGCAGGTGGATAGAAGGATCTTCCGGTAGCTGCACCTGCGCCTCCGGCCAGGTCAAGCGTGCGACGAGTGGAACCGCGAGCAGAGGACGGGCAATGGCCGTGCAAATGGACAGCCGTGTCTCGGGCGAATTGCGGTGACTGGGAAAACGTCCAGCGTTGGCTCAACCAGAAATTTGCCGCAGAACAGCAAAGGGCGGCGACGGCGTTGGCCAGGAGCACCGGCAGATGCGCCGCATGCACCAGCAGACGCATCAGCACGAGGTTCCCTGCCAGTGACAGAAGACCGTTCGACAGATGAAATCGCAGTAACTGGCGCCAGCGGGAGAAGCCACCACGGCGATCGCGCCAGGTGTACTGCATGTGCCAGACGAAGTTGTGCAGAAGCGCAACTTCCAACGCCGCGGCCGAGGCAATCAGGTAGTGGCCATGCAGCAGGTAATAGAGTAGGTCGAGCGCGGCGAGCTGAACCGCCATACCCAGGACTCCAACCACGTTAAACCGGATCCATCGCATCGTGGGAGTCATGGGAGCGGCTCCTCGCGGTAGAGCTGCGCGGTGTGACGCAGGGTAAGCAGGATGGCCAGAGACAGCATGCAGACCGCAGCGATGGCGCCCCCAAGATCAAAAAGGAGCAGTCTGTGGCCGAACACCGTGGCGTAGGGGCTACGCAGCAGGGCCAGGTTGCCGATAATCAGCAGCAGGCGCAGCTCTGTAGGTCCGAAGAGGCCCTGCGAAAGTTCGAAGCGACCGAGGGTATACGTTGCCAGGTAACTTTCGCTAGAGAGCAATAGGAACGCGACAAGCATCGCAATTGCCACGGGCCAATGCACGAGGCCTGAGAGGCCAAGACCACCCAGCAGCGCAAGTGTTCCGAAGAGATCGACCATGTGGTCTACATAGAAGCCGTAGCGCGGGCGTCCCTGGTCTCGGACGCGGGCCAACGTGCCATCCAGACTGTCTCCCAGCCAGTTCAGCGCAATGCACACGATCACGCCGAGCAGAGCCAAGCGGTGGGAGCGTGCGAGAGCGTAGCAACCACCCGCGCCGACCTGCGCCAGCAGCCCGAGCGCGGTCAGCTGGTCTGACGTGAGCCAGCGTGGAGCCCTCCCGGCCATCCATTGAAGCGCCCGCCTTTCCGCGGGAGCGGTGAGCGCGCCGTGGACGCGAAGTGCTGGGCGGAAGCCGGGAGGTGCACTCCGGTTGAGAGAGTTAGCCTGCAGCATCATGGTTCTCCTTTTGGTTGGGTTACTTGCGCAAGGCGTTCATCACCGAACAGAGGGTGAACTCGAGCGATTCGCGCGGGACGCTTGTTAGGTAGGGCCGTAGCGCCCAGCCGAGGCCGGTGGGAATGGACCGGCTTAGCGATACCGATTCGATCTGGAGGTACAGGCCATCGTCCCGCTGCTGGTAGGTCCAGTAGGTGTTGAGTCTCCAGAGGAAGCCGTGCTCTTCGGCCGGCGTGAGGCCGCGCTCGTGACTTGTCCCCGGCGCATCGATTTCGACAATCCGGGTACTCCTCGAGATGCTGTAGC
>CAXTFS010000264.1:0-5178 GCA_964243395.1 uncultured Acidobacteriaceae bacterium
CCTCTGCGGGGAACGTTTTGGACTCGCTATCGGCTTGCGCCGCCAGGCCGGCACCCGTGAAATTGTGCGGCACACCGGCGCACGCTGGCTGGCTGGTTTCGATCGCGGCTATGCTCATCCCTGGCTAGACTTCTCCGTGGAGTTCGAAGGGGATCTGGCCAGCTACGCAAAGCACGAACATGTCGTTGATAGCCTAGTGCACCTGGTGGACGCCATTGCAGCTAATTGTAATCCAAATCGCGAGATCCTTGGCGTGCATCAGCAGCGCAGTAGGGCGCGAGATGGGATCACAGCCTTGCTGCTAGCGAACGGTTTGTCGCCGGACAGGCTTGAAGCGCCGCTTGCTTGCCTTCACACCGGCGCCGGGTCAGTAAATAAGCAATGGCCTAGTGCTTCGTTTGCGGGGCTAATCGATTTATTGGTCAAGGAAGCCGGCACTACGGTGATGGTCATCGGCGGCCCTGATGAAGTCGTTGCGGTTACCAATTTGCTAAAGCTGGTCCGCCACGTTGGCGCGGTCGTGAATCTGGCCGGGAGAGTACCATTGGTAGATTTACCCAACGTAATTATGGCGGCTGACTTGTATGTCGGTAACGATAGTGGGCCCAAACACATTGCCGCTGCGCTTGGTGTTCCCACTGTCGGCGTTCACTCAGGTACTGTCGATGCCGGTGAGTGGGGACCAATGGGCCCACGCGGCGTGACTATTCAGCGACAAGTGACGTGCAGTCCCTGCTACCTCGCGCGAGCCGCCGATTGCCATCGCGGCCTTGCCTGTCTGACTGGGATCAAGGTGGCAGATGTCTGGCGGGCAAGCCAAGAAATGCTTGCTCTAACGTCCGCACGGGATGGTGTGTAGCTTTCAGGACAGGGCTACTTACGCTCGCAGCGATCGCCCTCAGCGTAGCATGGTGCCAAGGCCTAATGCAGCGTCTGTGGCCTGCAACGTGGTCACGGGCGTTTAAACGTGTCGGCCGCGGTCAGTGGTGATTATCTGGCTAAGTGAGCCGGGCCAAAATCCGGCTGACCGAGCAGGGCGTGCAAAGTGACCGGCAGGGCTAAGCAGGACGGTCAAGTGACATAGTTCGCGCATGGGCGAGTGAGAAGACGGTACGACAGGCAAGCGCAGAAGGTTGTAAGCTCACCACCAGCCTCACTGCTTCCATCCCGTACCCGCTTATCGCTAGCGGGTTAGCTTTGATCCCATCATCGCCGGCAAAACTGCAGCTAATTTGTTGAAGGCTGTGTGCTTCCGCAGTCACGGTTCGTGCACCTTCCACCCGTTTATGCGTAACCACTGCCAAATCAAGACTGCCTCGCAGGACCCCAAAATTTGCTGGACGGAGTGCAAGTGACACTGCGATAACGCGTCCGTTATCACAATGGTGCTTAGCTTAGCCCATTTAAGGCTTGGCTTGTAATCTAATGTACAAATGGAACCCCGATGGAACCTCTTGCAGCTCTAATTAATCAAAAGCTCATGCTCCCGTCTCAGAAGACAAACTATATTGCTGTCGAGATGCACTACTTATCACAGGCACTAAAATGTCAGGTCGGACGAGTGTTTGTAGATGAAGATTGGTACAAGACTTACTATCCAGATGTGATTGAAGCTTTAAATTCTGGAGAAATTGCGACAGCATCACAACATTATACTATCTTTGGGTATTACGAACATAGGATGCCATACCGAATCTTAGTTGACGAGCTTTGGTATACCGAGGAATATCCGGACATCGCAGCGGCCGTTAGGTTTGGCACGTTCGCGTCTGGTCAAGTGCATTTCGATGAACTTGGCTATCGCGAAGGGCGCATTCCTTACCCGTATTTCCGACTAAAGCTTCGTAGCGATAGCCCATAATAAGCCAGTCTTTGACGCCCGTAAGCGTCAACAATGGCCAACACCACGAGAGTCTCACGCCCGATGGTTAACGCGACGGTGCCAACGACCGACGACGACGCCCTCTCAATTATGGAAGAAGAGTTAAAGGCACTGGTGCAACAAGCATCCGAGTTGGCCAGCGATGGTCCTGCTTCAGCTTCCGCTCACCGCGAGGACGGTTTCGTCGAAAGCAGCTATCTTCTCGCTTTTCCGGACATCGCGGACGCGATCGCTGCCGGTGATTACACGTCAGGCCTCGACCATTATCTAAGGCATGGGCACCGGGAGGATCGCCTCCGCGACCTCCGCTATCTCAACGCCGCACACACCCGGGATACCGGTAATTTTCCGGCGGGGGGCCTCGACGCCGTGTTCGTCACGTCCACCGGATGGTGCTTTGTTATCGGCTGGCTCAATGACGAGACAGCGGCCCTGCGCGAGGTGTCGTGTCTGAAAGCCGACCAGATCGCCGCTGCCACTGGCCATTTCGCCCGCTGTCGCCGTGAGGACGCAGAGGGTGTCGTCGTGGCGCGCCTTGGCAAGCTGCTCGGCTTCTGGACGGTCTTTCGCGTTGAGGACGGTTTCCTACCAGTCGACGTGATCCAAGTGCGACTTGCTGCGGGGCGTGAGCAAAAGACGTTTCCAGTACAGCCGAAACACGTGGACAACGAGCAATTGCGGGAACTCGCACTCGAATACCTTGCGTCAGCCCGCTACTTTGCCAATCCTCAAGCGGAAGCGGCTCTGCAGCTCAAGGATGGTCTCGGAAAAACCTTAGTCGATCTCAATGTCGAAATCTCCGATAAGATCATTTCTGGTGCCTATGTCTCTCGGTTCGGCACTCAAACCGGTACGCTCGATGGCTCGATCATTGTTTGTCTGTATGGCCGGTCGGAGTACCTTTTTCTCCAGGCGGCGTTATTCTCTAGGTGTTCAGGTGCGGATCAGTACGAGTTCATCTACGTTTCCAACAGCCCAGAACTCGCTGAGACACTGCTGAAGGAGGCAGCCATGGTTCACCGAGTTTATGGGCTCAGAATCACGATCGTCATCCTGCCCAGCAACGCCGGCTTCGGTGCCGCCAACAACGTCGCCAGCGAGTATGCGTTGAGTGACCGCATCCTCATTGTCAACCCTGATGTGTTCCCGCGCGACCGGAACTGGGCCATCCAGCACAGCGCCATTGTCACCGGCCTGCCCGCGGACCAGACCGCGGTCTTTGGCGCGCCCCTGTATTATGACGACGGCTCCCTCATGCATGCCGGGATGTTTTTCGACATCGACACCGGCGTTTCCATCCGGGACGGGCAAATTGAATGCCATAACATGATCCGCGTGGAGCATTCCGTTACGGGGGCTCCGCCCGACACCAAGGCTTTCCTGACCTCCCGCAAAGTTTCGGCCGTTACGGGAGCTTTTATCTCCGTCGATCGGGCGTGGTTCGAGTCCCTGGGCGGTTTCTCGCTCGAATACGTCTTTGGCCATTACGAAGACGCTGACCTCTGCCTGAAGAGCCTAGTGGCCGGCAAACCAGTTTGGGTGCACAACGTGCCGTTCTGGCATCTCGAGGGTAAGGGATCCACGCGCCGGCATGTCCATGAAGGCGGCTCGACGGTGAACCGCTGGCACTTCACTCAGCTGTGGAAACAGTTCATAGACTGTGAGCTACGCGGGCGCCGCCCGCAACGCCTAGAAGCGCCGTGAACTACGGTTTCGTAAGAGCGAGGCAGACCAGGCTGCTTGGTCCCACAACTCCGCCGACCCTATCGGAGACTCCGCGTGCCAAGCGGAAGGTCTTGCTAGTCAGCCTGTTTCATCCGGAACTGGTCCGAGGCGGCGCTCAGCAAATCTGTTACGAACTATTTGAAGGATTGCGCGACGACCCGGAGGTCGATCCCGTGCTGCTCGCCTCCATCGATTCCAGCTACCCGGCGCTCTACAAGAGTGGCGCGCGCATCACGGGTTTTGACGGCCGGCCTAACGAGTTCCTTTATCTCTCCGCCGACTACGACCACCTCTGGCATAAGACGGGGTCGCCGCTGCATCTCGAGGCCTTCGTCGAGTTCCTGGAGCTGATCCAGCCCGAAGTGGTTCATTTCCATCACTTCCTCACCTTCGGCATCGACCTGCTCACCCTCACCCGGCGGGTGCTGCCGGAGTGTCGGATCGTCTTCACCTTCCACGAATTCCTATCCATCTGCGACGCGCACGGCCACATGGTGCGGACGACCGACAAATCACTCTGCACCCACGCCAGCCCCGTGCGCTGCCATCAATGCTTCCCCGGCCGCTCGCCGGAGCAGTTCCTGATGCGCAAGATGTGGTTCATGCAGCATCTGCAGGTAGCAGACGCCTACACCTGCCCGAGCCGCTTCATGATCGAGCACTACGTTCTCTGGGGGTTGCCGCGTGAGAAGATCCACCACGTCACCAATGGGCAGCGCAATTACGGCCTCGCTTCACGAACCATGCCGGCGCCGGGGCCCAAGACCCGGTTCGGTTTCTTCGGCCAGCTAGTGGATGCCAAGGGCGTGCACATTATCCTGCGCGCCGTGAGCCTGCTGCGCGGTGAAGGCTTCGCCGGTTTCACGATTGAACTCAACGGCGACAATGTGCGCTTTGCCAGCGACGCAGTGCGCAAGGAGATTGAGGACTTCCTCGCCCAGGAGGCCGAGCGTCCGGCGGAGAAGCGCATTGTGGTGTTCAACGGCTCCTATCAGGTAGACCAGCTGGCCTCACGCATGGCACGGGTCGATTGGTGCATGGTGCCGTCCATATGGTGGGAGATCTTCGGGCTGGTGATTTCCGAGGCCTGGATGTTCGGCAAACCCGTGATCTGCTCCAATGTCGGCGGTCCGGCGGAACGCATCCAGCACGATGTGGACGGCTTGCATTTCCAGATGGGCGATGCAAGGGCATTGGCCGACACGATCCGGCGTGCCTGCACCGAGGAGGGGCTTTGGGAGCGGCTGGTCGAAGCGCTACCGGAGCCACCGCGGCGCGAGACGATGGTAGCAAGGTATCGCGAGGTTTATTGGGCCGAGCGCGCCGTGGTGGCTTAGGGGATCGTCCGACGACGTTGCGTGAATTGTCGCAACCATGTGGAGAGGTGCTGCGGGCCGCAGCGTGTTGCGTTTGCGTGGACTATCCACGCCGCACCTGGTCGGCGAGCTTTAGGTAAGAATGACATTGCCCCTACGCCGCGGTATCCGCTCGTAGATGTTGCTAAGGTCGACTCGGTCTGGCGCTTGACCTATCCAGGAAACTAGCGGAACGGCTTGATGCTTGCACCACTT
>CAXTFS010000265.1:0-5152 GCA_964243395.1 uncultured Acidobacteriaceae bacterium
GGACGTTGGATGAATAGAGCGATGGATAAAGGGGGAGCCGCAACCGAGGAGGATTCGTCTCTTCTGGAACGGGTCCGACTGGGCGACGACGGGGCGATGACTTCCCTGTACGACCGCTACTCCAGGATCGTCTACTCGGTATCGCTGCGGGTCTTGCGTGAGCCAGCAGCAGCCGAGGATGTGCTCCAGGAGATCTTTATGCAGGTCTGGCGCAATCCGAACACTTTTCTGGCCACAAAGGGCAGTCTGGGTGGATGGCTGGCGGTGGTGGCGCGGAATCGCTCCATTGACACCCTGCGGCGCCGGCGGCCGACAGATCAGGTGGAAGAAGTGGATCTTCCAGCGCTCGGTAACCTGGCGGATGAGGCCGAACGCAACATCCTGATGGAAAGGGCGCGGGCGGCTGTGGTCACCCTGCCCGCAGAACAACGGAAGACGTTGGAGATGGCGTTTTTCGACGGCCTGACCCACACGGAGATCGCCGAAATGACAGGCGACCCGCTGGGCACAGTGAAGACTCGCATCCGCAGCGCATTGATCACGCTGAGAAAGGGGTTTGGCGCATGAACACCAACAAACATATCGACGAAGACGACCTCGCACTTTTTGCCCTCGCGCTGATGCCCCCGGAAGAGGCGGCCTACTCGCTGGCGCACCTGAAACACTGCGATCTTTGCCGCGGCGAAGTCGCGCGCATGCAGGGCGATCTGGTGGGCTACGCGATGACGGCGCCGATGGAGGCGCCTCCTCCCCAGGCTCGCGAACGTTTCCTCGCTGCGATTGCCAAAGAGAAGCGATTTGTCCCCAAGGCCCCGACTGCGGTTGAACCCGTACTGGCAAGCCGGTCGACGGATCTGCTCGACCGCGGCACAGGTCGCGGTGCAAGCACTTACGAGACGCCGGCCAGGCGTGGCATGGGCTTTTTCGGCTGGGCGGGGTGGGCTGTGGCTGCAGGTGTCACCGCCGTCGCGGGCTGGCAGTTCCATCAGCAAAGCTACCTGCGCGATCAGATCTCGGCGCAAACCGCCACCATTGAGCAGGTCAACGGCGACGCCGCGCGCGCACAACGCGTGCTGCAGACCTTGACCGATCCCGGTGCCATGCAGGTGGCTCTGCATCTGCCGGCGACGCCAGGATCCACGCCCAAGCCGGAGGCGCATGCCTCGTACAACGCTGGCCGGGGCGAGCTGGTTTTCATCGCTACGCACCTGCAGGCTGTGCCGTCGGATAAGACGTACCAGCTCTGGTTGTTGCCCGCCAACGGCGAGGCCCCTGTCTCGGCTGGCCTGTTTAAGCCGGATCTCCGCGGCAACGCGTCGGTGGTCCTGCCTGAACTGCCAAAGCACATCGCAGCCAAAGGCTTCGGCGTCACGATCGAGGATCAGGGCGGGTCGAAGGCCCCAACGCCACCGATCATCCTGGCTGGCGTGTAGCGCAATCCGATACAGCTAACATCCCTGGACACAAACAGAAGCGCCGCTCATCCGAGCGGCGCTTTCACTGCCGGTTGACCTGCGCGGGAGTTACGGGCCGCTGACCCGAACCCGTACACCCAGTCCCTGCAGATTGATGTGTGTATCCACGATATCCGTATCGGTCTCAAGCACCGTCATAAAGCGGTTGTCGGACGAGGTGATGTACACCTTGCCGGTCGGCGTTCCGTTGGTGACCGCGATCGTGTTGGGATGGCCGTAGACCGAGGTCGGTGACGTGCTCTCGTCGGCCGTCAACGCAGCCGTCGAAACAGCCGGGATCGTGGCGCTAACCGTGTTGCTGGTCAGATTGACGACGCTGACCGAGCCCTCGATACCTGCAGCCGCATTGCCCTGGTTGACCACATAGGCGCGGCTGCCATCCGCGAGCACCGAGACCATCTGCGGATTGACCCCGACCGGCACCGTGGCGATCACTGTGCCGAAGCCAGCGCCATCCACCGGGTTGAGCGGGTTGCAGCTGGGGTTGGTTGGCTGCGCGAGCGCGTTGCACAGCGGGATGTTGATGATGCTGAGCGAGCCCGGGTGAATACCGTCACCCGCATTCACCACGACGAGTTCGTTGGTGACCGCGGCGATATCGGCCCAGACCGGATGTTGCCCCAGCGTGCCGGTGGCCGGAATGACCGGATTGGCATTGTCGAGGGCGTTGTTGACCACGTTGATGACGTTGACCGTGCCTGACCCCGAATTGAGGATGAACGCCCGTCGATCGTCGGTGGTCTCCACGCCGTACACCGGATCGATCCCGACCGGAATCGTGGCCGAAACCGAGAGGCTGGAGGCTTCGATGGCGGCCACCTGGCCCTGGGTCGTCCCGGTACCGTTGCTGATCACGTAGGCCCGCGGTGTGCCATCGGAACCGACGACGTAGACGGGATTGGCGCCCACAGCAATCTGCTGCTGCAGTGCTGGCACGCCCGAGTTGAAGATTGCGACCTGCGACAAGCCGATCTCCGGGATAAGAATCCGGGCGGTGGTGCCGAAGGTAAACGCACTGACACTGGGCGGATTGGCGCCGACCGGCAGAGCGGTCTGGATCACCTGGCTGGTAATCAGCGTCTGCGGATTGGACAGCGGAACGGCACTCAGCGAGTTCTGCTGATTGATCGCGAAACCCTGTGCGCCATTGGAAAACTGCGCAAAGTAAGTCGGGTTCGGCAGGATGGCGGGGGTTGCGATCACGGTGTCGCCGGAGAAATCAACGATGGTGAGCAGGCCGCTGCCCGTTGGGCTTGGGCTTGCCACCGCGTACGCGAACTTGGTCGGCTGACCAGCCGGACCCACCGGATTGATGGCGCTGACCACCGGCCGGTACTGGTTGGCACAACCGGTCAGACCCAACCCGAGAGCAGCGGTTACGCCGAGGAATGTGGCTACCGCATGGCGGCGTCGTTCTGTATTTTCCATCAAACGGTGGTGCAAACCTGCTCCTGCGCGTGGGAGGCCACGTGGAGGCGCCTTCGCTCAGATTGTATCTGATCGCCCGGACCCGGCACTTACTCCCCTGCACAGGAAGCGACCCGTGCCGCATCCTAGTTCGCATGGACGCGCTGCCGAGGAACTCCGACCCGCTCATGCTCGACATGCTGGGCGGCCTCGCCCGTAAGCCGCGCACGATCGCTGTCGTCGGCCTGTCGGACGACCCAAGCCGGCCGAGCCACTCCGTTTCGTCCTACATGCAGCGGGTGGGCTACCGGATCTTGCCTGTGAACCCGGGCGCGGAGGAGGTTCTCGGCGAGCACTGTTATCCCTCGCTCCGCGCGCTGCCGGTGCGCCCGGACGTGGTGAACGTGTTCCGCCTGCCGCGCTACATTCCTGCGATCGTCGACGAGATGATCGAGCTTGGCTTTCGCGATCTCTGGGTTCAGCTCGGCATCGTGAACGACACGGCGGCCGCCACCGCTGAGCGTGCCGGCATCCGCGTGGTGATGGATCGCTGCATCCTGATCGAGCACCGTCGCCTGCTCAAGGCGCGCTGATCCGGACGACCCGCTTGCGCGGCGCGCGTTGACGCGATCACAGCGGCTCCGCACCGTCCGCTCTCCAGCAAGGGCGAGTTCTACAATGAAGGGGATGCGATTGCGTGCACATTACGAGGACTGGAGTCGAGGGGTGTTCGCCGCGATCGTCGTTCTGTCTCTGTGGACGATCGCTAGGCTGCCGGCCGGGGCACAGCTGGTGGAAGTCGGCAACGGCGGCCCTGGACCAGTCAAAGCCGAGCACCTCACCGCCGAGTTGACCGCACTGCGCCCGCAGATCGCGGTAGGCGGCACCCTCCAGGCCGGGCTGGTCCTCACCATCGAGGAGAACTGGCACGTCTACTGGAGCAACGCCGGCGACTCCGGCGAGCCACCTAAGATCAACTGGACGCTGCCCTCCGGCATCACCGCGGGCCCGATTCAGTTCCCGCCCCCGGGCCGCCTGCCGCTTGGTCCTCTGATGGACTTCGGCTATGTCGACCAGGTTGCGTTTCCGGTCTTGCTGACGGCCTCGCCCTCGCTCAAGCCAGGCAAAGTTCACCTGGACGCCAAGGTGAGCTGGCTGGTGTGCGCGGCACAGTGCCTGCCGGGCAAGGCGCATCTTGGCCTGGACGTAGACGTCGTTCCGGGCCCATTGCCGGATCCGCCCCTGGTCGGTGCCCTAGGCGCTGCCATCAAGAGTCTGCCAACTCCCCTGCCGGCCGACATGAAGGTGACAGCCGTCGGGGACGCCAAGTCGATTGGTTTGACCCTGCACACGGGTGGGCCCGAGGAGGATGTTGAGTTCTACCCGTCCGATCCGGATCAGATCGATAATGCCGCCGACCAGGGCGTCGAAACGCTTCCGGATGGCCTGCGTGTGGTGCTCACCCGAGCCTCGACCTCAACCGGGCTGCCCAGTACGCTGCACGGCTTGCTGAAGCTGAGCGAGGCGCAAAGCTATGACGTCACCGTTCCAGTAACGGCGGGAGTGGTCGCGCCGGTGGTGCGCTCCGCCCGCGATAACGCGCAGCCTGCACATGCCGGTTCCGATGTGACGTTGCTTGGGGAGCTGGGCCTGGCGTTTCTGGGCGGCATCCTGCTCAACCTGATGCCCTGTGTCTTCCCCGTCCTGTTCCTCAAGGGTTTAGCGCTGGTGCACTCGTCCACCGAGCAGAAGCGGCGGCAGCGCCTGCATGGCGTCATGTACACGCTCGGCATTCTGGTCTCGTTCTGGACCGTGGTTGGCGCGCTGCTGATTCTGCGTGCCGGTGGACGACAGGTCGGGTGGGGCTTCCAGATGCAGTCTCCCGGCTTCGTCGCCGTGCTGGCCGCACTGGTGTTCTTCCTTGGGCTGTCACTCGCCGGGCAGTTTGAGCTTGGCCTTTCGCTCACCGGCGCCGGCGGCGGCCTGGCGCAAAAGCAGGGGCTCACGGGCAGTTTCTTCACGGGCGTGCTCGCCACCGTGGTCGCGACCCCGTGCATGGGGCCGATGCTGGGTGCAGCCGTCGGCTTCGCGCTCTCGCAGCCCATTGCCCTGACGTTCCTGATCTTCACCATGCTGGCTCTTGGGCTTGCGCTGCCGTACCTGGTGCTGACGCTGCAGCCGCAGTGGACCAGCCTGTTGCCCAGGCCGGGCGCGTGGATGGAGGTGCTCAAGCAGCTCACCGCGGTGCCGCTGTTTGCCACCGCCATCTG
>CAXTFS010000266.1:0-5145 GCA_964243395.1 uncultured Acidobacteriaceae bacterium
GCAACACCCTTGCTGTCATTGCAGCGTTTCTAGTTGTCATTCCGAAGGGAACCTGCGTCTAGCCCAGCAATAAGCCTCCCTCGACAGCAATCACTCAAAACCCCAAACATTTTCATCAGGCAAGTCCCCCAGCGGCCCCGTCACACTCGCCGCCAGCGCCCCCACAAACTCCGTCGTCACCGCCCCCAGCTTTCCAAACCGCGGATGCCGCGCCTTGAAGGACCCGTTCAGATAAGTCCCCTTCGATGGCGCACGCCGAAACGACGTCCACTCCGCGGCGCTCACCTCGAAGTAGCGATACGTCCCGCGCGTCCCACGGAACGCGATGTCCAGCGTGCGCCCGGCCGGGTCGTACCGCATTCCATGGATGACACTCGAAGGCACCGGCGGCTCCTCGTACACTTGGGATGCCATGTCTTCCCAATCCAGCGCCGCGCCCTCGAAACCCGTTCTCCTGCTCCACGGCGGCGCCTGGGCCATGCCCGACGACGCCGTCGCCGCCCACGAAAACGGCATTCGGACCGCACTCGCCGCCGGCTGGGACATCCTCTCGCGTGGCGGTCCGGCGCTTGACGCCGTCGAAGCCGCCATCACCGTCCTGGAAGACGACGACACCTTCGACGCCGGCCGCGGCTCCTTCCTCACCCGCGACGGCCGCGTGCAGCTCGACGCCCTCATGATGTCCGGCCGCGACCTCCGCGCCGGGGGCGTCGCCTGCGTCGAGCGCCTCCGCAATCCCATCCAGGCCGCCCGCCTCGTACTCGACCGCTCACCCCACGTCTACTTCACCGGTCCCGGCGCCGAAGCCTTTGCCGCCGAACACGGCATACGACTCATCGACAACGCCGAACTCGTCATTCCCCGCGAACGCGATCGTCTCACCCACTTCCAGCACGCCGAGGCCGCCGGGCTCCCCGACACCACCTTCGCCGGCTCCGCATCCCCTTTGATAGCCAATCCGGAGCACGAAACACGCGGCGCCGAGACCCGCCCCCCCAGCTCGTTTACCGATCCTGCCCTAACCCAAACCGCCGTTGACGAGGCCATCCAGCACGGCCTGCCCACCGAGCTCCAGTTCGACGACCCCACCCTGCACTCCCACGACACCGTCGGCGCCCTCGCCCTTGATATCGACGGCAACCTCGCCGCCGGTACCTCCACCGGTGGCACCCTGTCCAAGGCGCCCGGCCGCGTCGGCGACTCCTCCCTGATCGGTTGCGGATGCTACGCCGACAACGCGTCCGCCGCCGTCTCACTCACCGGCTGGGGCGAGCCCATCATGAAGCTCGTGCTCGGTAAGTGGGCTGTTGATCATCTCGCCGCCGGTGCTTCCTCCCAGGCCGCCGCCGACGACGCCATCGCCTACCTGCACCGCCGGCTAGCGGGCCACGGCGGCATCATTCTCCTCGGCCCCACCGGCGAGATGGGCATCGCGCACAACACCCCCCGCATGGCCTGGGGCTATGCCACCGCCGAAGGCCAGCACCTCGGCACTCGGCGTTAGGGGAGCCAAAATCCGGCGAGCCATCCGCAGCGACCCATCAGCCCGCCAAAGTCCACTACCGTCTGGGGCTAGTCCTCGGAAGTGTGAGTGTATTCCTGGCGCGTCCGTCCTAGACTTTCGTTAGGCCCACTGTCCGCTCGCGAACCCGGACCGTAGCGCCTCAACACGTTGGTTTCATGGATGGATTTTCTGCGGAAAGCGCTCCCGCTGGATTCCCGCCATCTCGACGTTCAAAAGCGGAGGGGTCGTCGCGAGCGAGCACGGCTGCCTCTCTGCTTTGAGCACCCGGACACACGACCCAGTTCGAAGCAACCAGCGAAAACCTGCGGAGCGCCGCACCCGCACCTCGCATGGGCAACATACCGGTGGACGTCCCGCCTCCGGGCCGCATCCAACCGTTGTAGCGTGAGTTCGTCCGCGGGAGATCCTTATGAAACGTCTTTTGTTCTGGAGCACCATTGCTGCCGGCGCTACGGCTGCCTACCTCATGTTCCGTCGTGGTGAGTCCCTCGGCAATATTGCCAAGCGGACGATGACCAATCCGCTCGGAAGCTTTGTCAACGAGGTCAAACAGGCCATCTAGCCTGCTCTCACCACTCCCCCTCAAAAGGAAGCATGCCGCCCACCCTGTTTCCCCTTCCAGAGGCAGCAGCCGAAGTCGATCCCCATCGCCGGCCGCTGACTCCGGAGGAAGCCGACAAGCTACCCCGCATTCACCGCCTCCTGCTTGGCTACTATGGCGTTCAGCCGGTCCGTGTCCTGTGGGATCCGCTCACGCAGTTCATCTACTCCCTCCTCAGCTCACGGACCAAGACCGCGCAGGCGCATCAGGTCATGCACGACCTGGAGCGCGCCTTCCCCGGTGCCGGCCCTGGCCAGTGGGAGCCCGTTCGCGACGCCTCCTTCAGCGATCTGGAACGCGCCATCGCTGTTGTCACCTTCCCCGAAGTCAAAGCACCACGCCTCAAAACCGCCCTGCTCGCCATCACGGAGCGCACCGGCGTCCTTTCGCTCGAGTTCCTCGCGCGCTACCGCACCGACAAGATTCGCACCTGGCTTGAGCAGTTCGAAGGCGTCGGGGCGCAGATCTCCGCCGCTGTGGTCAACTTCTCCACCCTGCGCCGTCGCGCCATCTCCGTGGACGCCAACCACCTCCGGGTCATCCAACGGCTCTGCGTCGTTCCCCGTGCAGATGCCGCCGTCACCGAAGAGCGCCTCATGCGCCTCGTCCCCGAGACGTGGGATGCCGCCATGCTCGATGAGCACCACTCCCTCGTCAAGCTCCACGGCCAGACGCTCTGCACCTTCAGCGACCCGCGCTGCCCCGAGTGTCCGCTGCTAAGTTTCTGCCCCACAGGGCAGCGCAACACCGCCGGCTCAACCCTCCCCGAACCCGCAAGGCACTAGTCCGCTCAGCACGAGGCCGCCAGGCATCCACCAGGAAGTCGTCATCTCGACCGGCGGCTCAGCCGGAGCGGAGAGACCCCTGTATCTCTACCGGTTGCGACGTGGTCTTCCGCCTACTTCGATTCCGCCGTATACACCTCGTTGCCCGACGTATGCCGGTGCACGATCTGGCTCGCCGCGGGCACTCCGGAAAAATGATTCCCCTCCAGAAACCACACAGCATGGGGTGCTCCGCCGTTGTGCCCTGCTGTCTCGGTGATGATCCCGACGGGAAAACCAACGCAGGTGTTCCGCACAAGGCGCATCTCGTCCGTATTGTTGTCATCGGTCCACGCCTGCCCAATACACGAGGCCTGCGCATCGATTCCCTGCGCCTCGTTCAAAACACTGTTGCCTTCGATCTCGGAGGTGTGGCCGTTAAAGAGCGACGGTCCACTGATCGCGGCTTGCCTGCCCAGCGGAAGGGTAAAGCGCATCTCATTTCCGCGGATGCGCACGCTCTGGGTGTAGTTCACCATGCTCACAACGCCGTTTGTGATCGTGTTGTGCGAGAAATCCAGCCCGTCTTCCCCCTCGGAGTAGAGCGCCGTACACACCGACGCGCACGTCAGCGTATTGCCTGTCACCGTCAGGTTCACATGCCGATTCGGATTGCCGTTCTGGTGCTTGATCAACACCAGCGCCAAGGCGGGCATCTTTGTATCCGCGTACGCCAGATTGCCCGAGAACACGACATCCTCTGTCTGGAATTGAGCGGAGTAGCACCCCGCATGGCAGTCCCGGGCCACGTTGCCGGTGAAGATGTTGCGCACGCCGCCTTCGGTGTCGAAGCAAACATCGCTGCAGAAGTCGGCGCTGTTGCCACTCACCGTTACGTTGAAGCCCATCGAGCCCCAGACACACGCTCCGCCTGCCTGGTAGCACTCGTTCCCTGTAATGCTCAGGTCTCCCGCGAACGTGACAGCTGCCGCACCGCGCCAGCCGATGTTGCCGTCCCCTCCCCACCACTGCACGCCATGGCCGGTGCCGCGAAAGCGGTTGCCCGTCACCGTTGCCCGTAGCACATACAGCAGGTACACCCCGATCGGGCCCGCCGGTCCGGTGAAGTCCGTGCTGTTGCCCGTAACGCTCACGTCCGTTGTCTGGTTCGCCGGGCCGCCGCTGTTGTGCGTGTTGAACAGCGCCATATTGACCAGGTGATTATCCGTCTCGGTCACGCGCACAGCCCGGCTTGCGGTAAGTAGATAGCCACCGCCCGGCGCAGGGACGGTGACATCGCATCCACGCACGCTTAGGTCCGTGACGCCGTCGGCTACAAACAGGTCGACCCCGTGATCCGCCGTCAGGGGCGCCTCGCAGCGCACATCATTGTGCCCGCTTAGACGAATGGTCGCTGCACCCACGCTGAGCGGCGCCTCGATGCGCAGCCCATGTCCAGCACGCAGCGTGACCTGCCCTTCCAGCCGAGCCGGCCGGTCCAGCACCACTGTCCCCGGCTGCGCACCCAGCCGTGCATCCGCCTGCTCAATGGCGGCTCGCGCATCCACCAGCCCCGCCTGCGCCTGCACTGTCATTCCGCCGGCCAACAAGCTCGCGAGCAGACCGAAATACATCGCTGCCCCGCGGGGCGCGCCCCATCTGCTCTTACCCATGCAATCTGGTCCGCACCAGCGCACTTTGTTCGAAATGTGCCAGCAAATCTGCCGCACCCTCATAGACTTCAACACAGCCCGCGTCCAGCAGATCCTCGCGCGACCACCCACCTGTCATCACGCCGATTGTGCGAATGCCCGCCTTGCCCGCACTCTCCGCGTCATACGGCGTGTCGCCCAGCGCGAGGCACTTGTCGGGCGGCAGCCCAAGTTTCTCCAGAGCTACGGAGAAGATATCCGGGTGCGGCTTGGCCCGCTTCGTATCGTCGGCCGAGGTCTGCACATCCACCAGATCGTCAATCTCTGCAACCTTCCGCAGGATCTTGAGGTCGTCCTCATCCGATGAACTCGCGATGGCAATCTTGATCCCGGCCGCGCGCGCCTTCTGCAACAGCGGCCGAACCCCGGGCAATCCCACCACCCTGTGCCGCAGCTCATGCTGAAACACATACTTCCGAAACGTCTTCAGCGGCTCTTCCACAATCGGCTGCTTCCACCACGGCACAAATACCGGGATCAGCTCATCGCCCCCCTTGCCAATCTGTCGCCGCAGCGCTTCCAGGTCCAGATCCAGGTCCATCC
>CAXTFS010000267.1:0-5121 GCA_964243395.1 uncultured Acidobacteriaceae bacterium
ATGCAGGCTAGTGTAAACGCAAGAACCCCGCGCCGTCTCTCGAAGCGGCACGGGGATCGCACCTGAAGCATAACCGCCTTTGTTGTTATTCCGTAGCGAAGCGGAGGAATCTGCGGTTAGAACTAGCGCTCAACCTACTGTTGCGAAAACAACTCAACTCGGCGATTGTCAGCCTTGCCAGCCGCTGTCGCATTGGTGTCGACCGGCTTCTCCGGTCCAAACCCCGCGCCGGTCAACCGGCTACCGTCGATCCCCAGCGCCTTCAGGTAGTCCGCCACTGCAGTCGCCCGGCGATCAGACAACGTATCGTTATGCGGCTTCGAGCCCGTCGCGTCGGTGTAGCCTTCCAGACGAAGGTGCGCGTTGGGGTTCGCCTTCATCGCGGCCGCAGCCTTGTTCAGCGTGTCCTTGCCTTCCGGCGTCAGGGTCGCCTGATCGATCGCAAAATGCACCATGCCCAGATCAGGAAAGGCGGACGTGGCGGCAGCCGGCGACGTCGCAACGGCCTGCGTCTGAGCGGGCTCACCCTTGTGTCGCGTCAGCAGGTACGCAGCCACGGCCAGCAGCAACAAGAGTGGCAACAGCCAAAGCCAAATGGGAGTGCTCTTCTTCTCTTCGTAAATCTTTACCTTCTCAGCCATCGTGAATCTCCAGTGGTGCAGGTCAGGCGCTTCTGTGGGAAGGGAACTACTGCACCTGGCCGCGGGTGCTCGTCGGGTGCATCCGGGCGTCGAGCCCAAGCTCGCGCGGGTCTACATCCTCCGGCTCGCTCTCGGTTGCAACGACTTCTACAGGCTGAATGCTCTCGACATGCGCCACGCCCATCTCATCCACTGTCCCCGTAATCAGCACCATTTCCTCGCCTTCCTGCTCCAACTCGCTTGGCATCAGCGGGTCGTAAGGCTCGGCCGCAGCCAGCGGAAGGGCCGCGACGAGCGGCGCGTCGGTGTAGCTGGTCGACACATTGGGTTCGGCTGCAAAGGGAACCGCCCGGTCGCTCATGTCGTCGGCGATGGTGGCCTCATCGATCTTCCCCGCCTTATGCTTCTCGAAGATTGCCTCAACCTGTTCCGCGTGCTCCGAAATAGCCGAGACCGCAAGCACCGCGCCGCCATCCCCAATGCCGTCAAGCAGATGCTGCACATCTTTCTCAGGCACGTTGAGCTCTGTCAGGGTAGATTTCGAAGCCGAAATCTGCGAGCCCGGCCCGCCGATCATGGTTACATTTGCTTCCGGGATACCCAGCTTGAGGACGTCCTCAAGCGCGGCCTGCGCCTGATCCTGGTGGTGGAACAGGCAGATCAGGGTAGATAAATCTTTCGTCATGAATGGCACTCCGAGGTAAAACAACTGCTTGAACACGTGTTGAGCTGAGGAAGGGCGGGCTTACGGCCGAGCGCTTCTACCTTCTATCAAACCATAGGTTGCACAAGCGTCGGTCAGAGTTGTGAGCTCCCGGAACTTTCTCGATCAAGTTCCAGGGAAGCTTGATCGAGTACTTGGGTGTAAGCGTGGGACTTTAGTCCCATAGGTAGACCACTTCAACTCAAAGGGCTTCAGCCCTGGCGCGCTTCCCCTAAGTACGACGGACGGACTTGCACCTAAGGCTCAAGCGCATCCAGATCACGCTTAAGCTTCACCTTCGACCCCACGTCGACAGGAACGCCGCGCGCCAGGTACCCGGCCAACGTGGCGGGATCGCGCCACTTCACCTCCCAGCCATGATCGATCGCCAACAGGATGTACTTGCCCGGCACCACCCCGTGCAGGGAGAAGCTACCGTCCGTGTTCGTCTGGTCGCGCTGCACCTCCGCCAAGCTGCCGGCCTCCCCCAGAGTCACCGGAACGAGCAGAACCATGGCCCCCGCCACCGCCTTGCCTGCCACCGAGGCGATGCCCGAGACCTCCCCCCGTCCGCTTCCCATGTGCAGGGTAAGCGTAACCGCCTCCATGCCGACCTCCAACATCGACCCGGTTGCCATCGCACCCTTCACTTCAAGAGTAACCAGGTAAGTCGTTGCAGACAAACCCGCATACACCTCCCATTTTCCTTGCGACAGATAGACCAGGTGCTCACGCTCGGGATCGTCACCGTTGCCCCGGCGTCGCCCGCCGAAGGTCCCGAAGTTGTCATCCGTGCGCACAGTGCGCCCGGTCGCGACGTCAACAAAGGTGATCTGTCCTGCCTCGCTCCAGTCAGCCCCTTCGACGATCAGCTTGACCGTGGTCAGTGGCGTCGCGGTGCTCAGGTCTACGACGCCTGAGGCGCCCGGCAGCACGCGAAACTGCCTTGCCCCGGGTTCCGGATGCCCATCCGCACCAACCGTCGCAATCTCATACACGCCAGGAGAGAGCCCGCCAAACTCCTGCGTGGTCCCGTTCGTCGCGACCGTCTGCACAAAGCCGCCGCCGCCGGGCGAGACCCGCGTCACCAGCGCCCGAGGCTGCGGCCGCAGCTGCCCCTCGGCAGCAACCGGCATCTCCGGCCGAGGCACGATCAGGTGAACCGCCGCGATCGGCATCATGTGGAAGTCCGCCTCGCGTTCTTCTCCGCCCGTGACGCGGATCAACTCGGCCGCAGCCTCGTCCTCCACCCCAGGGAACCAGGTTGGCGCGTAAACGACATCGAGCGACGGGTCGAGCGACGATCCCGTCGTCGGTCCACCCACCCGCCTGTTGGCGCTCTGCGCGTACCAGGGCTGCGCCTGCACCCGGACCCGGTACGCTCCAGGCGCAAGCCCGCTCAGCTCATACCGGCCCCGGTCATCCGTCTGGGCGAATCCTGCCTGCTGTCCACCGCCGCCACGGGCAAAGCGCGTCCCTTGCTGCTGCTGCGCGCCCGGCGTCTCAGCATAGACCTGCGCGGTGCGCACGGGCTCGCCCGCTTCGTCCAGCACCAGCCCCGCAATCGACGCGTCGCGCTGCATGCGAAAGACAACGTCGACGGCCGGCACAGCCGGAGTTAGCACGATGCTCGAAAAGAAGCTCTCATGCGCGTCGAAGTTCTGCCGCCGGTACTCGCGCGCCGACCCAGTCAGGACATAGGCCCCGGCGTGATCGACGGTAATCTGAAACCGTCCATGAACATCCGCGTCCACCTCGGCCGGCTCGCGCGCCTGTCCACGCTGTCCGGCCCTTGCGGAAAATCCATTTGGCCCGCCACGCCGCGGCTCCGGCAAGGCTACCGTGCTGACGGACTCGACCACCTGCATGCGGCAGTAGGGAACCGGCGCGCCGTCGCGTGTACTGGTCGCGACGCCCGTAATCCGGTACACGACCTGGGCCGTCGCCTCGACTGCGCATGCCAGGGGGACCAGCAGCAGGAGAGCCGCAAGCAGCTTCAGCAACCTCATCGAGCCACTCCCGCCGGGACAAGCGTCAGGTCCGCCGAGGTCGCAGCGCCGCTGGTAATTTCAACCTCCCGCCCACCGGCTGAAAACCTGCGCAGGAAGGCCGGGTCGCGAAAGTCTTCGTGGACCTGCTGCCGGGAGGGTACGGCCATGTACCGCCCGGGAGGTCCTGACCACTGGTAACTTCCGTCAAGTTGAACGTAGATTTCGACGTAGGGAACCAGGCTTGCCTGCTGTGGAATCAGGTATACCCACCCGCTCGCGGGCTGTCCGGCGGTCGTCATGGAGCCTTTCAGCGTGCCACTTGCATCGCTGATGATCAGCCGGATCGGCGATCCCGCCGCACCTCCAGCCACCACAAGATCCTCGGTCAGCAAATCCGTCACGCCCAAAGTAGCCGAACGGATATACCAGGCACCACTCTGATTTCCTCCAAGCCGGTAACGCCCCGCAGGAACCTGAAAACTCGCGGACCGATCCGGCTTCACGTTCATCCGCACGTCGGGATCCGTGCCCTCGCTACTCGCAACGTTGTGTAAGTGCAGGTTGAACTGTTGCGGCGAAGGTGTTGACACAGCGGAGCTTTCATTCTGCACCGGGACCACCTCAAAGGAGGTCTCCAGCGGAAACACGGGAAGCTCCGCAAGGTGGATCGTACTCTGCGCAATGCCGTGGCCCGTCACCGTAATCCGCGCTTCTCCCGCGGAGGCGACCTCGCGATCCCCGGAGTTCGCTCGCAGCGTGAAGGTTCCAGCCGGCAACTGCGCCGTAAGCTGGTCGCCCGACCGCTGCGAGCTCAGCTGAAAGCTGCCGCCTGTAGGTCCAGCGGCCGTCAGCCTCACTTGTCTGCCAGAGTCGCCACCTTCGACCGCGATCTGAACCGGATAGGAAGGGTCCACGCGAGGGCGTAGATCGATCTCCCGCTGCTCGCCGGCAGAGAGCTCAAGCGTACCCGCGCCGCTTGCACCCATCGGCGGAAAGGCAGCCGGCAGCACGGCCTCTCCGCGTTCCACGCTGCGCGCGCTATATCCACTCAGAACGCGGTAGCGGCCGGCAGACGTGTCGAAGCGAAAGTTCCCATGCACGTCCGTCTGGGTAGTTCCAGCCGCAGGCCAGCGCGCCCCGGTCGTATCGAAGCTCAACCTGAGCAGTCGCACCTGCGTTCGTGCGAGCGGCAGCCCGTCTGGCCCGGTGACGATCCCGGTCAGGAGGGCATCCGGATAGAGCTTCAACTCAAGCGGCGCGTCAAGGTCCAGAACCCGCTGCATCTGGTTTGCCTCCGGAGCCGCGGACGCAGAATAGCCAGGCTTGGTGACCTGAGCGTACGCGTTGGCCTCGGCGAATCCCGCAAAATTGAACTTGCCCTGCGCGTCCGTCAGCACAGCCCTGGAGTTAAGGTTGACCAAAGCCCGCGGCACAGGCGCGCCTGTCAAAGCATTCACGACGCGTCCGCTCACCGTCCGGGCCATAGAGGTCGACGCCGCACCAGAACCCGTCCCATTCAGACCCACGGGATAGTCGGAGGAAGAACCTGCATTGCTCCCACGTCGGCCGGCCCCTGCAGCCGGCGAGCCTTGTCCCTCAAGCCGCGGACAAGCAAACATCGTCAGTAACAGTGCGCCAGCCCAACCAACAGCCATACCTCGCATGCACCCGCTCAATTCAACCCTCCCGCGTGCTGTCCTTCTAGACGGGCAAGCAGCAAGGAAGTAACGAAACCCGCAACATAAACTCAGAATTGATAAGTCCGATAACACATATTATGTATAGT
>CAXTFS010000268.1:0-5081 GCA_964243395.1 uncultured Acidobacteriaceae bacterium
CTTCAAGCGCTGCAGGAAGCAACCGAGACAGCTCTGAAGGGAGGAGCATGATGCTACGCCGTTACTCTATAGCCGTGCTCACCGCCGGATCCATCATCGCCGGGAGTGCCGCGAAGGCACAGACCCCCACGCAGACGAACACCACGGGCAGCGCCGGCTGCGCTGCGATCACCCAGGCCGCAGCAACAGGCGCTGCCAATCGGATCGCTGCCGACGCACAAACCATCCAACAGCCGGCTAGCGTCACGAGCCTCACCTGCCTGAACAACATCTTTGGCGCGACCGGCCTCAACCTGGTGACCAACCTTCTGAACCCGCAAACCCTGCTGAACCAGATCGAGAATCAGATCTGCCAGGCGGTGAAGCAGGAGTGGAACCAGGTAATCGGCGGCGCAACCTGCGGCCTGACAATCACGGGCTTCAACCTGGGGTTCGGCGGCCTCGGCGGCGGCCTTTCGTGCCCGAAGCTGACCTTCGGAGGCGGCGGACCGCCGCTCGGCACGATCGGCCTCGGCGTCGGACCCGGCAGCGGGCTTTATCTGAACGGCAAAGGCCAGCCGCCGACCGGATACACGCTGCCGAGCACCGCCCAGGGCAGTTTCTGAGGAGACCTCACGTGAAGAAAACCTCCCTCATTGCCTCGACTGCGCTTGGCGTTGTTCTCGGCGCCGTGCTGTTCAATGCTTCAAGCGCTTATGCCCAGCTGGCCACGATCGACGTGGCCTCAATCGCGGCGCAGCTCAAATCATTTGCGCAGGAGACCGGCATACTGGACGTGCTCAATGCCATGAACACGGTCCAGACGACAATCAGCAGCACCATGAATGACATCAACAAGGCCATTGGCCCTACGACCTACGGCGACACAAATACTTTACTGCAACAGGGCTTCACACAAAGCGCGAACTACTCGAAGGCCCAAGTCGGCGCCTGGCAGCAGATCACCGATGCATCGAACGTCGCAAACTCGCAGTTCCAAATGCAGCTACGGCAAGCGCAAATCCGGGACGAGCACACTGTGAGCCCGAACAGCTGCACGGCGCTCGATGGCGGTGTCAGCGCAACCGCTGCCGCCGTGCAGGGCTACAACGTGTCATGGACGATCGCCGCAACGCACAATGCGCGCGGCCAGGCCCAGCCAGGCATGCCGTCCTACTATGGCGCAGCTCAGGGCGTGGCTTCGATGGGCGCAAACCACATCGGAGGATATTGCGACCAGAAAGATCTTGATGCCGGCCTCTGCCCTAACGGTATCAGCGCAACACCAGATGCCGATGCCGAGTTCTCTAGCCTGTATAACAGCGGGACCTACGGTAACCAGGCTGCGATCAACGCAGCCAAGGACTACGCCGTCAATCTGATTGAGCCGGTCGCTCCGGCTGCGTTGCGCGGCAACCAGCTCAGCTCCATCCAGGGCCAAGACGCGGCCGTCAGGCGGCGCAGCTTCGACGCTCGCATGTCCCTGGCGCAGAGCGTCGTCGATCAGCAGATCGGCATGCAGACGCCCTCAGTGCCGATCACCCAACAGCAACAGACCTATCTCACCAACATGGGACTTCCTGCCCCGGCCAATGGAAACATCTCGTGGTTCCAGGCCCTGCAGATCGAGTCCGAACGGCGCGTGAGTGACGTTGGCTGGGCGGGCACTCTGCACCAAGAACCTCCCGTTGCTGTCGAGCGCGAGATCGCCCAGGAGTTGGCGCTCAGCAATTACTTGGCTTTCCAGAACTTCAAACTCGGCCTGCAGCACGTCGACATCAGCGCATCACAGCTTGCCCAGTCCACAAACCGGGACTTCGCCCCGGCCTCACAGATGCCGACGCCATCGATGACGTCCGCATCAGCACAGTAGGAGACACGACATGGCCGAACCTCCGCCGCCTCATCCAACTACACCTGTCCCGGCAAGCACGTCTCCCATAGAGGCGGTGAAGCAGGAAGCTTCCCTGAAAACCGACCAATCTCAGGCGAAGGCACCTGAGGCTGACAAAAAAGATCGCAAGCCGGACGAGCCGGAGAGCGCTCTTCGCGAGGTTGGGGCAAGACTGCAAGAGGCCGCAGCCAGTCTCGCCAGCAGCCATAGTAAGCTATTCGTCGAGGCAACCCAGCTGGCCCAGGGCATCAGTGACAATGCTCGTATTAACCAGCGCAGCTACCAGCATGAACTTGCGTATGCCGTGCAAGACGTGGAAAGGGCCAGGGGCGCGCCCCTCAACCTTTCGGATCAGGCGCGGACGGAAGTCACGCGGCTCGCAACCTCAGCGCCGGGGCTCGAAAACGAAAGACTGCTGGACCTATTGCGCTCGACATCGAAACTCTCGGACCAAAAGCTTGTGGACGACATCAGGCGTGTCGGTATCGAAGTCGGACAGGGCGCGAAGCAGACTGCCCCAGTCATCATTTCGAGAGTCGAGACACTGGAAGCCAGATCTAGGGTCGGCGCCCGAGCCGGGGAGGAACAGGTTGCACCCCCTCCAACCAGTGAAGCGGGCCAGCCCGGGAGGCGAGATGCTCCGCCACGCGGTGACGCGGCCGCGAGCGACGGCCACGTGCGGTCAGCCGGCAATGGGGGACCTACGTCACCGCAGATCGTAATCCAGGAACCAGGCGGTTCGGGTTTAAACGGCGTGCTGCGTTCGATGCGCCAGAGTGGGCCATCGAACACTCCGCCTTGGGAAGCGGGAGCACAGCCGTTCGGGGACCGGCTCGCTGCATTCGAGCAAAAGATGTCCGCCGGAAAGGATGACGTGACACTGCGTAGTGCGGAGAAGTCCGGCCGAGCTGCCCTCGATGCAATGGAAGGGTTCCGCACCGGCGAAGGCGCCGTGATCCTCAATCGTATCAACGATGCGGCTAAGTCCGATCCAAACGGCATGGCGGGCGTCCTGTCCGAAATGCGAGAGGGAGGGCGGTTCGCTGACCTCCGCAAGCAATTTAACACGGCGCTCAGCGACGAACGCGGAGCATCCGCGGCCTACGACAGGGCCGCAAGCGCCCTCTCTCGTTACGGCGAGGACCGCAAGGCCGTCGACCAGGTGATCGCTCGACGACCCGACGCAACCAACCTGAGCGCGAAATTCGAGGAGATGGACAAGGAAATCGGGACCGCCGCGAAAGACCTCCCATCACGGCGCGATGGCAAGTCGATGATGGAAGACCTCAGCAAGCAGGTCACCGAGATGCTCCAGAAGGCGGTCGACAGCATCAAAAGCGTCTTCACCGGCCGCCCCTCCGACCGAGCCACGCCAAGCGGCCCGAGTCCGAGCCCGTAATCCATTCGCAGAACATTATGGCAGCCTCGGCACACCTTAGTCCGAGGCTGTCATGCGCATCTCTCGAGTAGCCACACTCTCCCTTGCTGCCTTGGCCGTCATCGCACTGGCAGCTCCTGCTTTCGCACAGACTACGCCGACAAATCCTTACGACGTGAGCTGGGCGGCGCTGAATCCCGGCAGCGACTGGTCGGCTACCGTCCTGAACTCCCTCTTTCCAATGAACGGAACCAGCACCGGGCAAAACACCGGAGCCGAGGCGACCGTGATCGGTCAGATAGCTGGGCAGTTCACCGGCTTCGTCGCCGCGATTGCCTGTGCTTTCGTTTGCTACACCGTCATCATGAATATCCATCGTGCGGCCGAAAGCAGCCAAATCCTTGGCAGCGGGCAAAGCTGGATGTTCGTGGTGAGGACGGGCTTCGCCGGGATCATGATGTTCCCTCTGGCGGGCAATTTTTCGGCTGGCCAACAGCTTGTCATGCAAGGCGCGATGTGGGGCGCGGGCATGGCTCGCGTGCTCTACAACAACGCCATCACCGCAGTTGGACCAGGTGCCGCGACCATCGCCACTCCGATGATTCCGGGCACCCAAACCGTTGTTGCCGGCTTGATCAACAGCGAGCTGTGCATGGATCTCGTCAACCTGGCGAGCTACACCGGCAGCACGGGACCGCTCATGCCGACGCCAACCCCGGCAACCGTCAACGATGGTTCGGGCTCCGGCTACAGCGCGGGGTTCGTCACCTATCGCTATTCGCTCTCGACGGGCAACGAAAGCGGGAACCCGACTTGCGGCACGGTGACGGTGCGTGAACCGGGTCAGAATGAGACGACCGTCGCCGGCGTGAGCGTCGACATGGCAGCCGTGCAGACCTCAGTCCTCAACAACGTCCTATCCACGATCCGTCCACAGGTCGCCAACGTCGCCTCGCAATTTTGGAATACGAAGACGAACCAGCCGCTCGCGAACCTGCAGGGCATCTACACGAATGCCGTGAAGACTTACACCAGCGGTCTCAAAGCTGCCGCGACCTCGGTCCAGCAGAACATCAACAATGCTCTTTCCGCTAACGCGGCCACGGCACGGACGGGCGCGCTGGATGTGAACCAGACTGCGGCACAGCAAACTGCCCAGGGCTGGACATCCGCAGGAGCCTACTACCTGGAGATCGCCAGGGCGAACGCCGCGACACTGGGGCTACTCACGGCCTTACCGGTTGTGACTGCCCCAACTTGGGATGGTCTTCCCCCGTCTTTGTCGACAGATCTCGCCCCGTTCGAGGCGGCGGCAGGCAGCTTCATGTCGACGCTGCAGATGGTCGTCAACGCCCAAGACGGGGTCAACCAGCCCTCGGGCAATCTGACGCCATCCGGGCAACAATCGCAGGTCGAGGCCCTGTCAACGCTGGACCAGATCATTCGTAGCCTCAACCTGAACGGCAACTCCCTCAACAGCATCATGTCGCTGTTCCAGCAGAACAACGCTCAAATCTGGACGGATCCTTTCGGCGGCCTCATGACGCTCGGCCAGACGCTCATCATCATCGCGCTGACCGGTCTTGCAATCGCAGCGATCGCCTCGTCGGCGACGCTGAGCACGGCCGCGACGATCTGGAACGTGCTGACCTTCAACTGGGGTGCCGCGGCCGCCAACGTCGCGGGAGCCGCAGTGATGAACTTCCTCGCCACGCCGGTATTCCTCCTGATGATGGCGGTCATGGTTCCCGGCATCATCATCTCGTATGTCCTGCCCATCATCCCTTACTTCATTTGGATCGCCGGCGTGTGCCGATGGATCATCCTCTG